>CALPSK010000076.1 GCA_943326215.1 Sediminibacterium ginsengisoli
AAGTAGTTGTCAAATTACATACACAAAACCTATGCTTCTAACATTTTACATATAAAATATAATTTATATTTTAAATATTAATTGTAATTTTGTAGTAGTATTTAACCCCCAAACAAAAGAACATGAATCAGTCATTACCACAACTACAATTAGCCAATGGCATAAGTCCATTGAAAGTAGATTTATTACACAGTAAAAAAGCCGCTATGATTTTGCGTGCTTTAAACCATAAGCTTCGTCAACAAATAGTTAAACTAATTGACGAGCATAAAAAAGTAACTGTTACAGAAATTTATGTAAAGTTAAGATTGGAACAATCTGTAGCTTCTCAACATTTAGCTATTCTAAGAAGAGCTAGCATTGTTACTACTATTCGTGAAGGAAAATTTATTTATTATGCAGTTGATTATGCACGCTTAGAGCAAATAAATAAATTTGTAGAACAACTTGTTGGATAGTATGCAAGTAGAGTTAGCACAATTTCTTGAAGTTATTGAAGATGAATCTGTCTTAATTATTGATGCAAGGCCCAGCGCAGCATTAATGCTAGGCTATGTTCCTAATGCAATACATATTACACCGGCAACAGCAAAATATGCCATTGCCATGGATATCATTAGAAAAGATAGTCCCCTTGTTTTTATTTTAGACCAGTCCATTGCCGCCGAAACCCTTGCTTATTTTACAAAGGCAGGATTCACAGATATCAAAGGTTATTTAAATGGAGGCTTTACCACTTGGGCTGCCGAAAAAAGATGCGATTTAATTATTGACGTAGAAGTAGATGAACTAGCCATGGATATTCCATTTGATGAATACTTAATGGTATTGGATTGTAGAACTGAAGCCGACTTTGATAAAAACCATATAAAAAATTCAGTCTCTTTACCTTTAGCAGATATGGGCGACCCTGGGTCTATGTCGGAGCTAGATGAGCATTTTAATATTTACATACTTACAGAAAACGGAGACAATAGTACACTCGCTGCCAGCCTTTTAAAAAAGCAAGGCATCCATAATATAAGAGTGGTCGTAGGTGGCTGGGAGGCAGTTCAAACTTTGAAAGATAAATTTAGTTTCGAAGTAACTAAAGTTAAGCCTACTACTGACGAGGATATTTTACTGAACTAAAAGTTTCTCATGCTGCTTTGCATCGTATTCAGACTTCCATCTACGATGAGTCCATAAATAATTAGCAGGTTTGGCTTTAATTTTTTCCTCTAAAGTTTTCACAAACAAAGCAGTGAGTTGTCCGTCCTTGAAATAATTAGGAGAAGTCGTCATGACTTCATATTCAGAATGATAATACCCTCTTTTTACGCGGTAAAAATGAACAAATACTTGAGCTGTATTATTTAAGAGCGCCCCCTTCTCTGGACCTTTTACAAATGGGGTGAGCCTGCCAAAAAAAGGTATCCAATAGGCTGATAAGGGATTGCCCGGATTTTGATCGGCAGCCAAAGCCATTGCATAGGCGCCCTGGTTGGCATATTTATGAAACTGTGATTTGAAATTGGTAGCAGGAATCATAATACTACCAAAGCGCTTCCTTAATCTTAAAACAATTTTATTAAAGTGAGGATTACTCAAAGGCATATACACTGCAATGAAGGGATACTTGCCATATTTAGCTACACCCCAGTTTGCAAATTCCCAATTAAAAAAATGCCCTGCCATAATTTGAACAGACTGACCCGATGCATGCAACTTATTTAGAACTTCTACATTAGAGGTAAATCTTTTATCGAAATTTTTATCAGAAATGGAAATAAGCTTAAAGGTTTCAATGAATGAATCCGCGAATTGTTGATAAAACTCATTAGCAATTTGTTGTCTTTCTTTTGCCGTTTTTTGAGGAAAGGCAATGGCTAAATTTTGCTTAACTACTTTTACACGATATTTGAAAACATGTTGCAAAAGCAATGCAATTATGTCGCTTATAAAATAGAGTAGCCTCCAAGGCAGCAGGGAGATTAGATAAACAAAAATATATATAAGTAAATACATGATTAAAATTAAATAAGAAAACTAGTCAAGCATATTAGACTAAGTCTATCCAAGCATTATGTTCTTTTAAAAGAAGTATGAGTTCATCCACTGCCACAGCACTATCAATATTACGCTTCATGACCTCTTTTCCTTTGTATAAAGTTATCTTACCCACTCCACTTCCTACATAACCAAAATCAGCATCAGCCATCTCTCCAGGACCATTGACGATACAACCCATGATAGCAATTTTTAAACCTTTTAAATGACTGGTCACGGCTCTAATTTTTGCAGTGGTTTCTTGTAATTCGAATAAAGTTCTACCACAGCTTGGACAAGAAATATATTCTGTTTTAGAAATTCTAGTACGCGTGGCTTGTAAAATGCCAAAAGCGGTTGAATTTAAAAACTGTTCTACTGAATTATTATTATAATAATTTCTACCTGATACCTTGCCAGACTTATCAGACTCAACGCCTACTTCATTCTCATTAGAATCTATTTCCACTTGCTTGCCTTGTAAGCCAATGCAAATGCCATCTCCAAAGCCATCTAAAAAAAGCGCTCCAGCTTCAGTGGCAAAATGTATTAAATGTTCGTCTGTAGTTTGCCATGCACTATCAGTTACTAAAATTACAGGAGATTGAATTTTTAATTCCATCATGCGCATCATCATTCTTCTAACAGCAGGCATGGCATGTGAAAGCGTACTACTTAAACAAAATACAACCGTCGGATCCTTTGATATAGAAACTAATTGTTCATCTCTAATTCCATTTTTACTTCCATAACAATCTACTTCAACAAAATTGATGCTTTCACTTTTACGAGTCGCTTGGAAATAAGTTTTAAAATTAAATAAGGGTAAATACTTTTGAGTATCGGTTGCAGTCTCCCAAAGCGCAGGAGATGTTATCACACGTAAAGTGCCTGGCAAATCAAAAGACAATAATTCATTAGGGCTATAAATAAAATCGGCAGCCGCGTCTGTAATAGTCCATTTATCAATGGCCTCGTCGTATATATAACCAATCGCATTTAAATCGGATGGCAATAATGCTGTTTTATTTTTATAATTAGCCACTACCACAGGCACCGACTTAGATCCGATGGTGCTAACTTGAATGGTTTCTCTTCTTTTGTATTCAAAAGGGCTATAAGGTAATTGGGTAATAGGCGGAATCATATCAGCGCCTTTGACTCTATTACCAGGATATCTTTTTACTAAATCTTTACAAACAGGAATTTCTAATTCCGGATCCTCGGTTAAACTTACTCTAATGGTATCTCCAATGCCATCTTCTAATAAAGTACCAATACCTACTGCACTTTTGATACGACCATCTTCCCCATCACCTGCTTCCGTAACACCTAAATGCAAAGGATAGCATTCATTGAATTCGTTTTGCATTTGTTGAATAAGTAATCGATAAGCTTGCACCATTACTTGTGGATTACTCGATTTCATACTTAAAATTATCTGATGATAATCCAAGCTTCTTGCAATACGCAAAAATTCCATAGCACTTTCTACCATGCCAATGGCGGTGTCGCCATACCTACTCATGATACGATCACTTAAAGAACCATGATTGGTTCCAATACGCATGGCCGTTCCATGTTCTTTACAAATAAGTACTAAGGGGGTAAATCTTTCTCTAATACGTTCTATCTCTTCTAAATATTCTTCATCCGTATACTCAATTTGTTCAAATTTTTTCTTGTCTACATAGTTGCCTGGATTCACCCTTACTTTTTCAATAATAGTGGCAGCAATTTCTGCAGCATTGGGTGTGAAATGAATATCGGCAACAATGGGAGTTATATATCCTTTTGCGCTAAGTGCAGCTTTAATAACTGCTAAGTTTTCTGCCTCCGTTTTACTAGGGGCTGTAATTCTAACTAATTCCGCGCCAGCTTCAATACAACGAATCACTTGAGCGACTGTTTTTTCAGTGTCCAAGGTATCGGTCGTGGTCATAGTTTGGACCCTAATAGGATGCCCTCCTCCAATGATGAGCTTACCCACTTTTACTTCGCGCGTAATTAAACGATTATAAGATGTAATTGAGTTGCAGTACTGTTCCATAATTAACTACCGTAAAGATAATTATTTAATTGAAGTAATGTCTAAAATATTAACGAAGGCCTTGTAAAAAACCTTGCTCTAAGAGTATCTTTTTTAATAAGGCTACCGAATTATTACTAGCTGCCGCTGTTTTACTCGTTGTATGTAAAATAAAGAAGTAAATATGTGTATTTTCTTCCTCATAGCCCATCACCCATGAATTATTCGTAAGCGTATCGGTGGCATGGAGATAAGATAATCTATAATTGCTATTTTCTTCTTTTAGGATCATCTTTTTGAAAATTTCTTGAGAACGTTTTTGAAAAGGCAATTCTTTAAAAAATGCCCTCTTAATTAAACCTAATTGTTCATCGGCAGTTATTTTCAGTGAGCCGTCCTTCCAGAATTCATTCATATTAGCACTCACCACTCCTTTGCCATATTTTATAGAATCGATGGTTTTTAAAATTTCTTGTCTTCCTAATTGCGTAATGATGTTTTGATAATAAGGGATAGAATCCATCGAGACCCAAGATGCTTGGTTCTGATTGATAATACCTTTGTCTAAAGCAATTAAGGCAGGTAGAATGAAAAAACTACTTAAAGGAGAAGATGCGCTGTCTTTATAATGAGATAAATTAGCAATGGTAAATTTACCCGTACCGTTTTCTAATAAAGCAAAGCTCCCTACCACACCTGCACTATCCATCATTTTTACAACAGAGGAGTCGATAGTTACATTGTTCGGAGCACAAGCAAACAAGACTACAGAGAAAAAGAAGGCCGCTAGATATTTTTTCATAGGATACATATTTATCTTAATTATAAATAGGGACTTAATGAGTAATTGATTTACTATTAAGTCCCTATTATTAAAAACTTATTGAAAGCTTATTGTAAGCTTATTCTATACCTAATAATTCTACTTCAAATATTAAAGTAGAGCCAGGGCCAATCATAGGACCTGCTTGACGATCGCCATAACCTAATTCAGCAGGGATATATAATCTCCACTTACTTCCAATAGACATTAAGGGTAATGACTCTTGCCATCCTTTAATAACACCGTTTAAAGGGAAGGTAATAGGCTCACCTCTATTAACAGAACTATCAAATATAGATCCGTCAATTAAAGTGCCATGGTAATGACATCTTACTTTGTCTTTTATAGTAGGCTTAATAGTATCCTTTCCGGCTACTAAAATTTCGTACTGAATACCGTTAGGTAAACTAACGACACCTGGTTTTTTAGCATTTTTTACTAAAAATTCTTGTCCTGCTAACTTGTTAGCGGCTGATTTTTCTGCACTCATTGTTTCTTGGTATGTTTTAATACAATAATCTAATATACTATCAAT
>CALPSK010000077.1 GCA_943326215.1 Sediminibacterium ginsengisoli
TATCTCAAATACATGTGATGGGTTATTTTCAGAAGGCGTATTTAAAAAAGGCTCAAATTCAACCTTGGGTGCATTATAATTTAAAGTTTGATCGTAGATACTTTTTTGAATTAACACTTTATTAGTAGAGCCTAAAAAATTATTTTTAAAATCAATGGTTTTGTCAGTTCCATATACACCAAAATTTGCCAAATGAACAACTGTATCTGTAATATTATCAACTAAATAATTAAAAACAAAACTATTATTCTCAATCTTTGGATTAAACCTTGAAAATAATTGATCCACCCTACCATATAATACATTTGTTGAAATGTTGTAGTTTTTAAAACCATAAACATTATTTCCGACAATTGCATTATTACTAATCTCAAAATTGATATGATCGCTTTTTAAATCTTCAAAATATAAGGCAGCATTGTTGCCAGAAAAAACATTATTTTTTACTTTAAAATCTATATAGCTTGAATCTAGATTAAAATTAAAAGGAGGATTCAATACCTGTATTACGGAAACCTTACCAATATTATTGATAAAATAATTATCACTAATATTAACACCTGCCCTTTTCCAGCCAAAGTCAAAAAATAAGGGTAATTGCAAGTTTCTAAAAGTCGTATTTCTAATATCAATACTACTATTACTATTTGAGTCTAATCCTTTGATAACCATACCCACACCCTCTACATTTGATTTACCAAATATTTCAATTTTATTGTTTAATTCTCCTATAATATTCACAGCGCCTTCACATACAATTATACCTGGCTCTATTAATTCAATTTTTGCTCCTGCTTCGATATCTAGTTTCCCCTTTACCGTTACCACGCTTTTTATAACGTGAATACCTGACTTAATGGAAAGAAGTGGATAATTACCAGCAAGTGTATCCTGTCCAAATGATTGTGTCGTTGCAAAAGCAAATCCAAGAATCATTATAGCGTTTAAATGCTTTTTTGTTATAAGTAAATTGCGAAACATTATTATTGCTATATTTTTTAATCTGTTATTTTATAAATGATTGGAGCGGATGTTCTTGTAGATCCATCCACTAAAGACATATTGACATTATCAAAAATTAATAGGTCATTTTTCTTAAGTGCACCTAGTACTTTTTGAGTAGGGGATTGAAATAACTCTCCATAATTATTCACCGATTCTTCCTCCTTACCATTATGAATGCGTATCACTTTATAACTATTGATACGACCAGGAAAGAAATTCAAATTATTAATCTCTAGCTTAGCCTCCAAACGCTCTGCACTTAACAAATCCTTTACAGATATGGAGTAGTTACTTAAATTATCACCCCTAACCTTCACTATTGGATCAGGTATTGGATTTACATTAATTTTTTTCTCAAATAAAACTTTTTTGTCTTTTCTTAGATCATAAAAACGAAGCATATACTCCCCTGTTTTATTAAAAACTACCCTATAGTTATTATTTGCTTTTGTGATATTCACTTTGGGTAAAATTTCAACTTCAAATTCCTTACCCATCATAAAGTCAAAATCACTTAAAAGTGTATTGTTTAAACCAACAAATATGTTCTCCGTGTGAAGCGAAGCCAAAATCTTTTTAAATAAATCATCAAACACCTCGTCATTAACACTTATTACTTTTTGCCCTGGTTGAATAATCTCTTCCTCTTTATATTCTTTAACATTGGCCTTTAAGACATATAATTTGGGATTAAATTGGGAAAAATAAGTCGGTTGATAGCCAATTTCAGCAAGTGCCGCCTCTTGATATAATAGCTGTGTTTTAGTTATCAATAATTTAATACGTTCTAATTGCATGTAACTAATTGCAGAAGGCTTATGCATAAACAAATAATATTCCCAAGCTTCTTCTTTACCCTTAATGGTAGTAACTACTTTTTGAATAGGAATTAATGAATCAAGTGATGTTTGAATTTTATATGGCGATTTTTTTATAAATTCAGATAAATCAAATAAATCTTTTTCTAAAAGCTTTATGCCATTATCACTTTTTAAAATTTCTTCAATTAAATTTCTGCTATTAAATTGTTTTGAAAGTGAAGTTTTGTTATTAGCAAATTCATCATCCACATGCTTTAAAACGTCATAAACAACTTTACTACTCGCATTCAATCTAGTTCTGATCTTTAAGTAAGAAGCAGCTTTCGAGCTTTTATTTAATAAGTCGATATTATCTTCTATTATTTTATTACTAATATCGACTTTTTTAAGCTCTTCTTTATCAAGTGACTGCAATGACTTAATAGTATAGATATTAGAATCTAATACCGATATTTTGATATTAATTACCGAGAAACAAATAAATACAATGTACAAAAGACTAATAATCTGGTATCTTTTGACGTCAACATGACCTTCCGCCATAAAAAACTAGATTTAAGAGTTTGAATATTGCTTATATAGTAATACAAATGCCAATTGAGCACCGCTTGGACTTGTGTTTGTTTTTGCTAAATGATAATTTAACTTATCAAATACCTCCTTTTTAGAATCATGCTCACTTAAATTAAACAACTGAACTAGTTTAGATTTAGGTGCCACATTATCGGATACTAATTTTTCAATAATTGTATTTACATAACTTAAATTTTCTAATTCATTATTTAAAAACAACTCTTTTAAATTAACACTATACTCATTTTTTGGTCCAAAATATATTGTTTCTGCACTGTAATTAACAACATCCTGCAAATTGATTGTTTTTTTATCGCTTACTTGAAACTCTATTAATCTATTAAATAATTGAACCCCATTACTACTATTGATAAACGAAATTGAAGATTGTATAAGTACTTTCAAATAAGAATACCCCTCATTTGTTGCCTGATTGTATCTGATTTTCTTAAACTTAGTCCAAAGCTTTAATTTTAATTCATCTGATTGGTTGTCAAGTAATCCAATGAGAGAATTTAGCTCCGCTTCATTTTTTAAATCCACCTTTTGGATAAAGTACTCTAATAGTAATTGGCCTTTTAATCTAATTGAACTTTGGATACACTCTATATCTGGACTTACAATAAGCTCCGAACTATAATATTTATTTAAATGCATCAATACAATTTCGTCCTCCCCACCATACACTTGAACGTCAGCTGACTTTTTAGGTCTTATCGTACATTTTTCTTCTTTTGTTTCTAAAATAAAGTTTTCGAAAAATGAATTGTAATTAATTAATTTGAAAGCTTTACACAAAAGTTCAATATCACTGGTTTCTACTATATGTACCTTATCGATTGATAATTTATTTAACTCAGGCACCGGCAACTTTACCGGAAATTGCAGTAAAAACGGTAAGGCCTCTTTATTAGGTAGTTTCTTATCAAAAACGCGTTTGAAAAATTTACTTAATTGATTGTACTCATCTGACAATAACTCATCCCATTTTGGCTGAAAAAATAAATCTTTAGCTAAACTCAAAATGTCCATTTGTTCTAATTGCCAAAGAGTATGACTTGTATTTACAGATGCATTTGATGCTGCATTTATCTCAATTGCCACTTTTCTATCAGCCAAACTTGTGCTTGCATTATTAGTCCTATTTGCACTGCCTGGGCCATCCACTGTTCCAGTTTGAATATTCACATATGTTTCGCCAGAACCATTACCAGCTATTCCACCTGAATTTGCAGCAATGGTCTCTAAACCTTCAGCTACTTTTGATAAAGTTGCTTCAGTAGCTACATCAGTATCTTTTTTTACTTCGACAAATTTTATTGCGGAAACTCCAAAAACAACTGCCTCAATAGCCAACCCAGCAGTAATTAATAAATCCTGTGCTGGCCATTCTAATAACTTAGCAATGACACCAATTAGGATAACAACAGCAGCACCACTGTAAAAGAGATTAAAAATATCTAATTTCTTTGTTTTAACACTAGATGACATAAATGTATAATTTTAAAATTTCAATATGATTGATAAATTTTTCTTACTATAATAAAGCAAATGAATCAACATTAAAGGCAAAATTGTCAAATAACAACATGCCTAGAAATAGTAGAAATAGTACTAGATTATAGTCTACAAATATAATGTATGAATGGGTTTGTTCATTTTAACTAATTGTTATTCAAGCAAAAAAATTTCAAATAAACAAATGATAATGAAAAAAGTAACTTTATTTAATATACAAATGATAATATAAATAAATATAAAATTGAAAAATTTTATAAAAAATCTCCATTTTAATTAATTTGTTTAATATTTTATCATAAAAAACATATAAAAATTAAACATTTAATAATTAATTATTTAACATATATTAATAAATAATTGATGATTTTAAAAAATTTTAGAACAAAATCTAGAAAATAATATAAAATGTTAATTTTTTTCTATTTTTATGAAAAATCAAAAATGATCGAATCAAGTTTAATATATAACAAATTTTTAGACTATATAGATAAAATCACTCCTTTAACCAGTGATGAAAGGGATATATTTCTAAGAAAAATTATGATTAAGGAGTATAAGAAAGGGGAAATTATTATTCAGGAGGGGGTTAAAAGCAATTATATCTACTTTATCCATAAGGGTATCGTTAGAAATTTTATTCACCAGAATAACAAAACAATCAATTTTAGATCAGAGGGAATGACTGTTACTGGATATTCAACTTATAATTACGATCAAGGATTTAAATCCAAAATGAATGTGGAATGTTTAGAAGATTGTACTTTCATTATGATACCAGTAGATACAATTCATTATGTTGTAGAAAATTTTAAGTATGGAGATCGATTAGGAAGGTTTTTAGCAGAAAAACATGTTCTAGAGTTAGTGGACTTGATAATTGATATAGATTGTAGATCTATCATGGAACGATATCATGATCTTAGTATAAAATATCCAAATATCCACCAGAGAGTTTCACAACATTTTATTGCTTCATGTCTAGGGACTACCCCTGTCCATTTATCAAGATTAAAAACAAAGCATAATACAAATAAAATGATAGCTACTGTTGAGAAATAATATATAAAATGTATTTATTTAGTAATTAATTAAAATAGGATACTTTGATGCTAGAAGCCTAGTAAGGGAATTACTGGGAGAAAGAGTTAACGGGTATTTTAGTGAGTACGATTTTAAAGGATCATAACAGTTTTTTTTCAAAATATTACAACGGTCTTCGTGTCAGCCGTCCGGTCCGCAAAAGCCCTGAACTTTCAATGAGTTAGGTGCTTTTTGATGTAAATACTATTAACTATAACATCATTGGTATTTAATACACCAATTGGAAGTATCAAAATAAGCATACTCATCTGATGGGCCCAATTTATATCTCAAGAATTTGGTGCCTTCATTATACTGTAATGAAAAAACTGCTTTGCCTTCTCTTTTACATTGCGCCTGACAATAGCAATAGGCCACTGCATTCA
>CALPSK010000078.1 GCA_943326215.1 Sediminibacterium ginsengisoli
AAAAGAATTAGTAGATCCAAATTATACATTTACCAAGGCAGCCATAGTGTATGCAGTTAAATATGAAATGGCTATATGCATTGAGGATATTTTAGCTAGAATAACGAGGCTGCTATTTTTAGATGCTAGATTAGCTATAGCAGTAGCGCCCATGCTAGCAAGTATCATAGCGCCCTATTTACAAAAAGATAAAAATTGGGAAGCAGCAGAAGTAGAAAGCTTTAACCAGTTAGCAGATCAGTACATTTTAAAATAAAGTTAATTAGCGACAACATTTTGAACATTCTTAGGCTATTCATATATTTACACCCGTAAAAAAGTAGCTAGGATGAAAAACATAAAAATTGAAAATATAGACGATTATATTGCTGCTCAGTCCTTTGAAAAGAGAGATACTCTTGAAAAATTTAGAACCATTATACAGAGGGCAGCGCCCAAGGCTAAGGAGGTAATTAGTTATGGTATGCCCGCCTTTAAACAAGAAGGTATTTTGGTGTACTTCGCTGCCTTTAGAAATCATTATGGCTTCTTTCCTACGGCAATCCCCATCGTCGTTTTCAAAAAAGAACTACTGCCTTATAAAACATCCAAAGGAGCCATTCAATTTCCACTAGATAAACCCTTACCCGTTAGATTAATTCAAGCGATTGTAAAGTATAGAATTGCTGAAAACATTGAAATGGCCGCTTTGAAAAAAGGCAAGAAATAAGGTATCAGCTCATTTTCTTCATTGGAAATTATCCAATTCCTTAAGAATTAGTTAAAAGCATTTATTTTGCTTAAACCTTTATTAAAGTTTGAGGTCTTAACTCTGCTTAAAACTTATCCTTATGAAAAAATCAAACTTAGTTACCGTTTCATTTCTGCTATTGATTGGCTTAATAATAAGTTGTTCCAAAACCGACCTAGTCTTACCCTCTACTACTACCCCCGCTGTAATAACAGTGGTAGACCCTTATGCTGCTATTAAATTAACCTTTGGAACCAATATCGACCCACTGAGTTTGCTTAATTATGCCAACCAAGCAATTCCTAACTATATCAACAAAGACAATACTGGTAACAATGTTATCACCAATGCTAAAGCAAGTTTAGGAAGGGTATTATTTTATGATAAAAATTTAAGCACTACCAATACCATTTCTTGTGGTAACTGCCATAAACAAAACTTTGCCTTTAGCGATACTAGTTTAATAAGTGCTGGTGTGGAAGGAGGCCTTACTGTTAGACATTCAATGCGTTTAATTAATGCAAGGTTTGCTGGTGAAGCAAAATTCTTTTGGAATGAAAGAGCCAGTTCTTTAGAACAACAAAGCACCATGCCTATTCAAGATCATTTAGAAATGGGATTTAGTGGCCTAAGTGGAAGAGGCAATATGGCAAGTTTAATTACTAAACTTTCAAAAATTAATTACTACAATGAGCTATTTAAATTTGTCTATGGAGACACAGTAATTACAGAAGCAAGAATGCAGGAGTCTTTAGCGCAATTTATAAGAAGTATACAATCCTTCGATGCTAAATATGATATAGGTAGGGCGCAGGTTAGAAACGATAACGACCCCTTTCCAAATTTCACCGCAATAGAAAATACAGGAAAAAATTTGTACATGACCCCTCCTGTTTTCAATGCAAATGGAATAAGAATTGCTGGTGGACTAGGCTGTAATGGATGTCATAATGCCCCTGAATTTGAT
Source organism: Sediminibacterium ginsengisoli (assembly GCA_943326215.1). Lineage (GTDB taxonomy): Bacteria > Bacteroidota > Bacteroidia > Chitinophagales > Chitinophagaceae > Sediminibacterium > Sediminibacterium ginsengisoli_D. The sequence goes on from CALPSK010000078.1 coordinate 1,698, forward strand.
ATCGACCCTAATACAAGAAACAATGGCGTCATAGGTGTTATAGGCAGTAATGATATAGAATTAAATAATACAAGGGCCCCCTCTTTAAGAGATTTATTGAGAACAGATGGCACTATTAATAGTCGCATGATGCACAATGGTGTTTTTAATAATTTAGCTGCCGTACTTGCTCATTATAATAATATACCAGGCAACCAACGAAACAATAATTTAGATGCGAGATTAAGACCCAATAATAATACGCAAAATTTAAATTTAACTCCTGATGAAAGAGATGCAGTGATTGCGTTTATGAGAACTTTATCTGGCACCTTAGTGTATACAGATAAAAAATGGTCAAGCCCTTTTATAAATTAAGAATTCTAAGGTTTTCAATAAATACCTACTTAACTTTAGCACTCAAAATAAAATCATGTCCCATACCCAATCATTCGCAGCATTAAGTGCTACCACCCCTTTAGAAGCCTATTCTTTTGATAGAAGAAACCTTGGAGAAACCGATGTTCAAGTAGAAATTTTATATTGTGGTGTTTGTCATAGCGACTTACATCAAGCCAAAAACGAATGGGGCGGCTCTGTATATCCAATGGTGCCAGGTCATGAAATTGTTGGCAAGGTTACTGCCGTAGGAAGCGGTGTTAGCAAATTTAAAATTGGTGATTTAGCAGGTGTGGGTGTAATGGTAGATAGCTGTAGAACTTGTAAAAATTGTCAAGAAAGTTTAGAACAATATTGTGCTGAAGGCATGACAGGTACCTATAATGCAAAAGAAAGAAACGGAACAGGTATTACCATGGGCGGTTATTCAACACAAATTGTGGTGGATCAGCGTTACACATTGCATGTATCTGCTAAATTAGATTTAGCTGCAGTGGCTCCTTTATTATGTGCAGGTATAACTACTTATTCTCCTTTAGTTTTTGCGGGCGTTAAAAAAGGAATGAAGGTAGCTATAGTAGGATTAGGTGGACTAGGTCATATGGGCGTGAAGTTTGCCGTTTCCTTTGGTGCAGAAGTAACCGTTATTAGCACTTCCCCTTCTAAAGAAGCCGATGCCAAAAAATTAGGAGCTACGCATTTTTTATTGAGCACCGATGCAGAGGCTATGAAAAAATACAATAGTTATTTTGATGTGATCTTAGATGCTATTTCTGCCAATCACGATTTTACCACTTATTTAAATTTATTAGCTACTAACGGAAAGTTAATGGTAGTAGGCCTTCCAATAGAGTCACCTAAAGTACAGCCTTTTTCTTTAGTCACTAATAGAAGAAGTGTAATAGGTTCTTCAATTGGAGGCATGCAAGAGACACAAGAAATGCTTGATTATTGCGCCGAACACAATATTGTTTCAGACATAGAAATAATACCTATGCAGGACATCAATGAAGCCTATACTAGAATGTTAAAAGGAGATGTGAAATACCGTTTTGTAATTGACTTAGCTAGTTTGAAAAGTTAATTACAAATTTAATCAACGAGTTTATTCAACCACTTTAATTGATTAAACTACTATTTCAGTATTAAACCGTTTTTTTAGGAGGAAGCGCGAAAGCAGCAGCCTCATGTGTGAAGTTGCCATTGTGTGCACCATCGCAGAAAGGTTTGTTTTTGCTTAAACCGCAACGACAAAGTCCAATGACTTCTCTACCTGCTAAATCGTATGTATTTCCACTACGATCTTCAATAGTAAAATCTCCTTCCACTTTAATTGATCCGTTATTGTTAATTGTAATTTTAGTAGCCATTTTATTATTATTTAGGCTTCAAAAATAAGGCTTATTGGCTTATTTTTCCTGATTGTTTTAAATAGTGGGCCTAGGCTATAGGGTTCTTAAACAATTTGCCTAAAACTCAGTTTTTACAAGTAAATTTACACCCGCCTAATTTATAAGCCTTATTCGAAGTATAGCCGCCCATTAGGTAATACAGCTAACATCATGAAAGGATTTCAGTTTAAAACATACGAAGCCCCAGATCAATCGCCCTTTGATAAATTGTTTGAAATATTCAAGGAACTCATTGTGCATACTTCTGGCGATTTTGACGAAGCCATTAGTTGGATGCGCGAGTTAGATGTGGAATATAAATTAACAGACGAGAAGTATACCATTGACGATTTTATAGAAGATTTAAAGAAGAAGGGTTATATCAAACAAGAAATTAAAGATGGTGGAGGAGATGGAGAGACAAAAATTACGGCTAAAACAGAAAGGGCCATTAGGCAAACTGCACTGAATAATATTTTCGGAGATTTAAAAACTGCGGGTAAGGGCAATCATAAAACAAAAACCCTAGGACAAGGCGATGAAAAAAATGGAGAATTCAAAGAATTTAATTTTGGCGACAATATTGAAAATATTTCTTTAACAGAGAGTATTAAAAATGCACAAATTAATCATGGCATTGATGCATTTAATTTAACAGAAAACGATTTAGTAGTAGAACAGACCGAACAAAAATCACAAATGAGCACCGTGCTTATGATTGATATAAGTCATAGCATGATTTTATATGGAGAAGATAGAATTACCCCTGCTAAAAAAGTAGCGATGGCATTAGCAGAATTAATTACTACGCGTTACCCTAAAGACACCATTGACATTCTAGTATTCGGTGACGACGCCTGGACTATTAGTATACAAGAACTACCTTATTTAAAAGTAGGACCCTATCATACCAATACAGTGGCGGGTTTGCAGCTAGCCATGGATATTCTAAGAAGAAAGAGAAACACCAATAAGCAAATTTTTATGATTACCGATGGCAAGCCTAGTTGTATTAAAGAGCCAGATGGTAATTATTACATGAATAGCAATGGACTAGACCAATACATAGTAGAGAAATGTTATAGCCAAGCGAAGATGGCTAGAAAATTACATATTCCTATTACCACTTTTATGATTGCACAGGACCCTTACCTGCAAAAATTTGTGAATGCCTTTACCGAAGCGAATCAAGGAAAAGCTTTTTACACAGGCTTGAAGGGTTTAGGAGAAATGATATTTGAAGATTACGAAACCAATAGAAAAAAGAAACTTAAATAATTAGTACAAACATATTTATATGAAAATTGACAAAATAAAAACCTTAGGGGATTTAAAAAAACAAGGCTACCAAAGCAAAAGCATTAAAGACGAATTAAGAGATAATCTAATTCTTAAAATAAAAGAAGGGGTTCCTGCTTTTGAAGGCATACATGGTTTTGAAGAAACCGTTATTCCTGAAATTGAAAGAGCTATTTTATCGAAGCATAATATTAATTTATTAGGTTTAAGAGGACAGGCTAAAACAAAACTAGCTCGCTTAATGATACAGTTATTAGATGAGTATATTCCTTTTGTGGCTGGCTCTGAAATTAACGATGACCCCTTAGCCCCTATTTCAAGATTCGCCAAGGATTTAATTGCCGAGAAAGGCGATGCCACTCCTATTGAATGGCTGCACCGCAACGAAAGGTTCTTTGAAAAACTAGCTACACCAGATGTGACCATTGCGGATATTATTGGTGACGTGGACCCCATTAAGGCTGCTAATTTAAAACTATCTTATGCCGATGAGCGTGTGATACATTTTGGAATGATTCCAAGAGCCAATAGAAGCATATTTGTCATTAATGAACTTCCCGATTTACAAG
>CALPSK010000079.1 GCA_943326215.1 Sediminibacterium ginsengisoli
ATTGCATGTAAATGATAAGTAATAGTGAGCTCAAATATATTCAATCTTTTGCCCATAAAAAACATTGGGCGGAAGAATCTGTGTTTATTGTAGAAGGGCCTAAGATGTTGGAGGAATTATTGGCTTCTCATTGGATTATTCGTAAAATTATTGCCCTGCCTGACTGGATTCAAGCACAAGGCGCATTGCCTGCAGAAGTCGTGGCAGTAGATGAGATTATGCTAGGTCGATTAAGCCTACTGCAAACACCCAATAAGGTCATGGCCATTGTTGAAAAAAAGAAAGAGGAGCAGCCCTTGGTGTATAATGGAAAATTGACTTTATTATTAGATGGCATACAGGACCCTGGAAATTTAGGTACCATTATTAGAACAGCCGATTGGTTTGGTATAGATCAAATAGTAGTTTCTGAAGATACAGCGGGCTGGTATAATCCTAAAGTCATTCAAAGTACGATGGGAAGTTGTTTTAGGGTCAATCTGCGTTCAATGGATCTTGAAACACTTCTTCAAGCCAATGCAAAGTCTAAAAATAAATTACCTGTTTATGGTGCGCTATTAAATGGTAAGTCCATGCATGAAATAAAATGGGAGCCCTCTAATTTTATATTAATTGGTAATGAATCGAAAGGTATTAGAGAAAACTTAATGCCCTTTATATCGCATCCCATTTCTATTCCTAGAACGGGTGAAGCAGAATCATTGAATGCAGCAGTCGCAACGGGTATTATTTTAGCGAATGCAAAAGCTTGATTAAATTAATTAGCTTAATCGAACTGAATAGCTTTTGCCGGAGAGATTTTCTTAATCCATAAGGTAGGAACTAAGAAAGAGATATAACTTATAATGGCAGTGCCAATAAGAACGCTTATAATTTGAACAGCGTCCATTTTAATAGGTAATTCTTTGATAAAGTAGGCCGACTCGTCCATTTGTATCCAACCTGTTGTTGCTTGTAAGTAGGATAAGCCAAGACCTATAATAGCGCCTAGTAGTATGCCGGTCCAACAAATAAAACTTGCTTGGTATAAAAATATTTTTCTAATAAAATTTTGAGAAGCACCTAAGGCAGTGAGTGTACCTATCATGGTTATTCTCTCTAACATTATTATAAATAAACAAGTAAGTAAATTAATGATGGCTACAATTAGCATTATAGTAATAGTTACATTTCTGTTTATGGTCTGAACACCTATCCAATCAAAAATTTGAGGATAATAATTTTTAATGGAAGTAGCTACCCAATTTTCAGGAAGTATTTTTTGTAGCGCTGATGTGGTAGCTTCAATGGGAGCATTTTCATTTAATACAATCGAATAACCTTCTACTAGTTCATTGTTATTTAATTGTTGTAGTAGTTTTATATCCACTAAAACAAACTGATTATCATATTCTTCAATACCAGAATGATAAATGCCCGCCACTTTTAATTTTCTTTGTTGAACAGCGCCTGTATTTAAAAAATAAAGCCGCACTGTTGCACCTAATTGAACATTTAATTTCTTTGCAATATTATCTGAAATGATAATTTCATTCAGCATGCTATCTTTTGCAGGGGTAGTCCAACCTTTTCCTTTTCTTAAAAAAGGTATTTGAGTAGAAGCAGGTATTCCTCTTGCCACCACCCCTTCAATGTCTTGCTCAAAAGAAAGCACTGTTGATTGACTCACAAAAGGAGTAATTGTTTTTACAGCTGTATTTTTTTGAAAGGCTGCTAAGGTATTTGCGTCTTGTTCTAAGGGTTCTCCACTTACGGAAGCGACTCTAATATGTCCCCAGAACTGATACACTTTATTGGCAATGGTTGCCTGAAACCCGTTCACTATAGAAAAAGTAAGTAAGATAGCTGCCACACTAATGGCAGTTGCTGCAATAGATAGCCTTACTATAAAACGAGTATAGTTTTTTTGTTTTTGAAAACTTATTCTTTTAGCTATTTCAAAGGCAGTGGACAATGCGTAATTTTTAACAAATCTAGTTTTTTCTGTTTATAAATTAGGATTAAAAGGGTAGTTTCGTAGTGACCAATAACCAAGTTCATGTTAAAAAGATACTTATGGATGGCTTTACTAATAGGACTTCATGCAGTAAAGGGCCATGGTCAATCCAATCCTGATAGTATTTATCAAAATAGCATACATACTGTATTAATCCATCCTGTGAATAAGCCACTAGCCATTCCAGTTGTACCTCTCAATGGACTAAGTCCGCTATTAATAAGCTTTGACGATTTCAAAAATGATTACCAAGACTATTATTATTCAGTAGAACTAAGAAATGCCGATTGGTCAGCCGTCCCCATGTCTGCCTTTGATTATTTACAAGGGTTTAATCAAAATAAAATTTCTAATTTTTCGGTTTCATCTATTGCTACGCAAAGGTATTATCATTACGAATTTAATTTTCCTAATGCACAGGCTAGGCCAACACAGTCTGGAAATTATATTTTAAAAGTATTTAAAAATGGCAATGCCAATGAGTTGGTTTTCACAAGACGATTTTTTGTAACAGAAGACCAAGTGAGCATGGCTGCTACTGTGCAAGAACCTTTCGATGCTCAAATTTCTAAGACACATCAAAAAATACAGTTGGTATTAGATGTTAAGAAAATTCCTTTCTTCCAAACCGATCAAATCAAGGCTACTATTATACAAAACTACAGATACAATGATGCGCTTACATTAGCAGCACCCAATTTCATAAGAGGTAACTTATTAGAATACAATAGTGAAGATCAATTTATTTTTCCTGCAGGCAAGGAAGCCAGGTGGTTAGATATTCAAAATTTAAGATTAAGATCGGATAGAGTTACAGATATCAATTCAAAAGCAGATAGAGCCATTATAAGTGTTAAGCCCGATTTATCAAGAGCGAGCACTGCTTATTACACATTTAACGACTTGAATGGAAATTTTATCATTTCCAATACAGAGTCTCTACAAAGTGAAAATCAAAACGATTATGCGACAGTGAATTTCACTTATTTTCCTAAAGATAAAATTCCGTTTATAGGTATGAAATTATATTTAGCAGGGGCACTTACAAATAATATATTGAATAAAGATGCTGAAATGATTTTTGACCCAGCCTTGGGTTACTATAAAAAGTCATTACTATTAAAACAAGGTTATTATAGTTATAACTATGTTCTTAGAGAACAAAATAGCTTCAATCCCTTAAACGATTTTACGGAAACCGAGGGGAATCATTGGGAAACTGAAAATAACTATTCCATTATGGTTTATTACCGACCTCCAGGTGCAAGACACGACCATATTATAGGTTTTGGCGCTGTAAATTCTAGGCAAAATTGGTAGTATTTTTTTTGCTATATTTGCAGCGGCAGGTCTTACACAACCAGCTCCTGTTGAAACTCCCCAGGGCAGGAATGCAGCAAGGATAGATGGTTGAGCGGTGTGATGTAAGTAGCCTGCCATTTTTTATTATTCTAGACAATTATTAAAACAATTTGTATGAAATTTTTCATTGACACAGGTAATTTAGCTCAAATTAAAGAAGCCAATGACTTAGGTATTTTAGATGGTGTAACCACGAATCCTAGTTTAATGGCGCAAGTGGGTGTTAAAGGAGAGGCAGCTATTGCAGCTCATTATAAAGCTATTTGTGAATTAGTGAATGGAGATATTAGTGCAGAGGTATTGTCTACCGATTTTGCTACCATGGTAGAAGAAGGTAAAAAATTAGCTGCTATTCATAAAAACATTGTGGTAAAAGTGCCTATGATTAAAGACGGTATTAAAGCCATTAAGTGGTTCACCGATAATGGTATTCGTACCAACTGTACTTTAATTTTTTCTGCTGGTCAAGCTATTTTAGCTGCTAAAGCAGGGGCTAGTTATGTTTCTCCCTTTATTGGAAGAATTGACGATAGCTCTTGGGATGGAATGGAATTAATTAGTCAAATTAGACATATTTACGATGTACAAGGTTTCAAAACAGAAATATTAGCCGCTTCTATTCGTAATGCTTTACATATTGTAAAAGCGGCAGAAGCAGGTGCCGATGTTTGTACTTGTCCTTTAGATTCAATATTAGGATTGTTAAAACACCCTTTAACCGATATAGGTTTAGCGAAGTTTTTAGAAGACGCTAAGAAAATGTAATGTTTGACACTAATAAAATTTAATGATTTTGAAAAGCCTCGCAATTTGCGGGGCTTTTTTATTGACACACATTTATTTATTCACTCTTTAGAAAATCTCCGAACGTATAAGTTTTATAAGCTTTGCGGTTTATTCCATTTTAATTTCTTGAATTTAGCTTGAATATTTTATTTTTTAATGATATATAATTATATATCTTTGTAAAATCAAGCTAAATGATAAAAAAGGTTAAGGAGATGATTAAAATAATTGAACTTGATGGCTGGGTTTTATATGCTCAAAAAGGGAGTCATAAACAATATAAGCATCCGACAAAGAAAGGAAGGGTCACTATTCCTGATCATGGAAAGAGCGAAGTATTAGAGCACATGATTGTGAAGTCAATTTTAAAACAAGCAGGGTTATTGTAAATTATAATATTAAAATTATGAAACAAAATATTGTTGAAATTTTCTTTGCTGGTAAAAACTTCTCAGCACATATACCAATACTGCCTGGTTGTATATCTACTGGGAAAACCCCTGACGAAATAAAAAATAAAATTCAAGAAGCTATTGAATTTCACTTGGAAGGTGTTAAGGAAGATGGCGAATTGCCTCCTGTTTCATTTAGAGGAAAGTACGAGTTAGTTTATAAATTTGATACTCAAAGTTTATTAAAATATTACAAGAACGTAATTACCGGTTCGGCTTTAGAAAAGTATTCTGGAATAAATCAGAAACAATTAAACCATTATGCCAATTTACATCGTAAGCCTAGGGTAGAGCAAATAAATAAAATAAAATTAGCTTTTCATAATCTTGGCAAAGAGCTAATGTCAGTTGAATTATAATTTAATAATATTTTTATTGATGCTTCAATGCTTCGCGAAGTTTTTCGAATCTCATAAAAAATTAAGATTCGAAAAACCTTAACAATGTTTAAGCGCTTCGCGCTTAGATAAATTAGATAAAGAGGGGTGATCCTTTATAAATTGGATTACCCATTTTTTATTCTTGTAGGCATAGGCGCGAAGTGCCCAGCCAATGGCTTTACGGATAAAAAATTCTTCTTCCAATGCGCAATTTTCTATATACTTGGTAAGTAGTTGCGTGTCGGTTTTATCCTTGTACATGAGTTGAAATAAGATACTCATTCTTTGCAGCCATTTATTGCTTGACTTATTCCATTTAGAAGTCGTGGGCTTTGTATA
>CALPSK010000080.1 GCA_943326215.1 Sediminibacterium ginsengisoli
GTCACTTACCTACCCTTTGATGGTAAAAAAAATGCAAGACTTTTTTTAGAAACCTTGCAGCCATCTTTAATTATTTTTATTAAATATGAATTTTGGTTTCATTATTTATCTATTGCAAAAGAAAAAAATATACCTACCGTTTTAGCTTCTGCACTTTTTAGACAAAGTCAAATATTCTTTCAATTTTACGGAGGTTTTTATAAAAAAATATTGAATTTATTTTCTGCCATTTTAGTTCAGGATCAAGCATCGGAAGATTTAATTAAACCCATTATTAGTACTAGTAAAATATTTATAACCGGCGATACAAGATTTGATAGAGTGATTAACACTGCTGCCACTGTTACTAAATTTGAATGGATACAAAAATTAAGCAACTATAAAATTATGATTGCAGGTAGTACCTGGGAAACCGATCATACCTTACTTGCTAAAGCTGCCAATGAATTAGAAAAATTAAACTGGATTATTGTACCCCACCATGTAGATGCAGCTTCCATTGCTGAATGTAAATCACATTTTCCAAAAGCTATTACACTCACTGCATTATTAGCTTCCAAACAACATTTCACTTTACCTACTATTATTATAGTGGACCAGATAGGTATATTAAGAAGTATATATCAGTATGCATTTATTTCATATGTAGGTGGTGGTTTTGGAAAGGATGGCGTGCACAATGTTTTAGAACCAGCCGCTTTTGGCAAACCGGTTATTTGGGGTAAAAATGATAGTAAATACAGAGAAGCCATTGGTCTAAGAAATGAAGGCGGCGGATTTTCAATTCAAAACGCCGAAACATTGATAGCGCAAATTCAATTATTAAAATCTTCTGAAGATGCCTATACGGAAACTTCTAAGAAAGCAGCTAGGTATATTATTGACAATGCAGGGGCCACTGAAAAAACAATTGAATTTTTAAAAGAGCAGCATTTTTTAAAATAAGAATGGCTACTTTTGACTGATACAGAAAAGAAATATAATTAGAGATATGTTTATTGAACAAAATATTACAGGAGAAAGACGCGGCTGGATTGAAGTGGTTTGCGGTAGTATGTTTAGCGGCAAAACAGAAGAATTAATTAGAAGGTTAAAAAGAGCAAAGATTGCTAATTTACAAGTAGCTATCTATAAACCCGCCACCGATACTCGTTTTGATGTCAATAAAGTGGTGAGCCACGATGCAAATTCTATTGAATCCATCCCGGTAAAAAATGCAAGTGAAATTTTAGCACTCGCTACAACGGCCGATGTGATTGGTATAGATGAAGCTCAGTTTTTTGATGCAGGAATTATTGAAGTTTGTGAAACACTCATGATGCAAGGTAAAAGAGTCATTGTAGCAGGACTGGATATGGATTATTTAGGCAAACCCTTCGGACCCATGCCCTCTTTATTAGCCACCGCCGATTTTATTACCAAGCTTCATGCCATTTGTGTAAAGTGTGGGCACTTAGCAAATATTTCATATAGAACTAGTGATGAAGAAGGAACGGTGGTATTAGGCGAGAAAAATAATTACGAACCTAGATGTCGCATTTGCGCCACAAAATAAAATACGCTTTAGCAAATAAAGTAAAATGAAAATACATTTGAAATCGATTCTTACTTTATTGAAAAAAGATATGTTGCTTGAATTCAGACAACAGTATACTTTTTTTGGAATTTTATTATACATCGCCTCCACTACCTTTGTCATTTACTTAACCATGGGCCAGCCCGATGATGAAGTATGGAATGGTTTATTTTGGATTACGCTTTTATTTATTTGTATTAATACGGTGGCCAGAAGTTTTTTACAAGAAGGCAGAGGCCGCATGCTTTATTTTTATACCATTGCAAGCCCTATTCATTTTATCTTTTCTAAATTAATTTACAATAGCCTACTCATGTGTTTAATGAGTGGATTAAGTTTGCTATTATTTACTTTATTATTAGGCAACCCTTTAGAACATAGCTTGCTTTTCTTTGGTTTGAGTTGCCTTGGAGGCATTAGCCTTAGTTTGGTATTTAGTTTTCTTGCAGCCATTGCTTCTAAGGCACAGCAACCCTCTGCTATTATGGCTATACTGGGCTTTCCTTTAATTATTCCTCAGCTTATGTTACTTATGAAAATTGCCAATATTGCTTTTGCAGATATTGTGCAAAATGGCCTACCCGAATTAGTGGGTTTATTATGCGGCTTTGATATTATGATAGTAGCATTATCTTATATCCTCTTTCCTTTTCTTTGGAAAGAGTAATGCTTTAATAATTTTATTTTTATGCGGCTTAGAATTGTAAATGACGAACAGTCTGTCCGTTATTAATAAGTTGCTTTAAAGATTCTATTCCAATGCTTAAATGTCTTTGTACAAATTCAGCAGTTACTTTAGAATCACTTGCTTCCGTTTTCACCCCTTCTGGTATCATGGGAGAGTCACTCACTAATAATAAAGCCCCTGTTGGAATTTTATTGTAAAAGCCTACTGTAAAAATAGTAGCTGTTTCCATATCAATGGCGTAAGCTCTAATTTCGGTTAAATAATCTTTGAATTTTTCATCGTGCTCCCAAACTCTTCTATTGGTAGTGTAGACGGTGCCTGTCCAATAATCTATATTGTTATCACGAATGGTGGTTGAAATTGCTTTTTGTAAAGCGAAGGCAGGAAGTGCTGGCACTTCTGGCGGAAAATAATCGTTGGAAGTACCCTCTCCTCTTATCGCTGCAATGGGTAAAATTAAATCACCTATTTTATTTCTCTTTTTCAATCCTCCACATTTTCCTAAAAACAAAACAGCTTCTGGTTGAATGGCAGTTAGCAAGTCCATAATAGTGGCAGCCCCAGGGCTACCCATTCCAAAATTTATAATAGTAATGCCGTCGGCTGTTGCGCATTGCATAGGACGGTCTTTTCCAATCACTTCCACCTTATGCATTTCTGCAAACATATTCACATAATGGCTAAAATTAGTCAGTAGTATAAAGCGACCTAATTGGTCTACACTAGCACCCGTATACCTTGGTAACCAATTCTCTACGATTTCTTCTTTTGTTTTCATACTATCAAATTTTAAGGTTTCAACTACTTATCTTTGGACAAAGTATTATATAAAAATACGAATTTTAATTTAAATGATAGTTCTACCTTATCCAAGCTACCCTTTTAAAATAAAAGCCATCAACGGAAAGGATCAAATATTTGACCCCTTTAGAAAAATATGGGTAGTACTTACCCCCGAAGAATGGGTAAGACAGAACCTATTACAATACCTTGTTCAAACACTTCACTATCCTTCCAGTTTAATAGCAGTAGAAAAAGAAATTAAATTAGGGGAACTATCCAAACGATTTGATATAGTGGTATATAAAAATGAATTGCCCTGGATGATTATTGAATGTAAAGAAGCAAAAGTGGCATTAAATCAAAAAACGATGGAGCAAATTTTACAATACCAACAAGTTTTAACGGCACAGTATTTATTTATGAGCAATGGGCATGAAACAATGGGTGCTAAAATAGAATCGGGGAAACTGCATGCTTTGCAAAATTTCCCCGATTACCTATAAAATTTATTTACCAACTTTATTTTCCCTACTTATAATAATCTTTCCAACTACTATGGGAAGATACCTAATTCAGCATAAGAAGTTCCCACTTTATTAATGGCACAAACATAGGCTGCAGTGCGCATATCTGGTATAGAAGGATTGGCTTTCCAAATATCCATAATTTCTCTAGTAGCGTTAATCATGGTTTCTTCTAATCCACTATGCACTAAATCAATCTCGTCCGGACCATGTGCAATAATTTCTTTTTCAGACTCAGTTACTTTTTTACCCGTTAACTCTTCTATTTGATTTAGAATATTAATATTAGCATTCTCCGTAAATCTTTTTTCTAAACGGCCATATCTAACATGGCTTAAGTTTTTCAACCACTCAAAATAAGAAACCGTTACACCCCCTGCATTTAAGTACATATCAGGAATAACCAATACGCCTTTAGCAGCTAGTATATCATCGGCTTCAGGTGTTAGAGGACCATTCGCCGCTTCTCCAATTATTTTTGCTTTAATGCGAGGTGCATTATTTCCGTCTATTACATTTTCTAAAGCAGCTGGTATTAATATATCACAATCCAATTCTAATGCATCTCCGCTATTTTTTAAATTAGTAGCACCAGGGAAATTTAAAATGCTGCCTGTTTTTTTACGGTGTTGAAAAACATCTTCTTCATTTAAACCCGTCTCATTATAAATAGCCCCTTCAAATTCTGCAATAGAAACCACTATCGCTCCATTCTCTCTGAAAAATTTCGCAGAGTGATACCCCACATTTCCTAAACCTTGCACCACTACTTTTTTATTTGCAATACCCAATGTTAATCCTTGTTTTTTCATCACATCCTCCATTAAACAAACTTCTCTCACACCAAAAAATACACCTAATCCTGTGGCTTCTTTTCTTCCTCTCACACCGCCTAAAGAAATAGGTTTACCTGTTACACAACCAGCTGCATCAATTTCTCCTGGCTTTAAAGACTGATAAGTATCCACGATCCAAGCCATTTCTCTTTCTCCTGTTCCATAATCGGGTGCAGGTACATCAATACCAGGACCAATAAAATTCTTCTTCACTAACTCAGAAGTATATCTTCTAGTAATTTTTTCTAATTCATAAGTACTTAAACTTCTTGGGCTAATTTTAATACCACCCTTCGCTCCTCCAAAAGGCACATTCACAATAGCACATTTATAGGTCATCAAAGCCGCTAAGGCCATCACTTCATCCTGATTCACTGCCATACTAAAACGAATACCTCCTTTACAAGGGGACTTATGTTGCGAGTGTTGCACACGATAAGCTTCAATTACTTCAATATGGCCATCATCCATTTTAACGGGAAAGCGCATACTGTAAATACTATTACAAGCTTTAATCTGTTCTAATATACCCTGCTCCCAGCTTGTAAATTTGGATGCTTTGTCAAAACTTCTTTCAACACTTTGAAAGAAACTATATTCTTTATTTTCAGACATAAAATGATTTTAATTATTATTTAATCTTTGGAGTAAGTTTTAGAGTTAATCTTTGAGGTTAACCTTTAGAGTCATTCTCCAGCGCAGTTATTTTTTTATCAACACTGGCAACATATATAAATAGTCCCACTAAAATTATAGTCACCACTGACATGACTAAATAAATCTTGCCTTGTTGAACCATGATGCCGCTATTCTCTATAGCCTTTGCTTGTAATAATTGAAACATATATTTTTATTTATTCTTGATAATTTTTTTGACTAATGAAA
>CALPSK010000081.1 GCA_943326215.1 Sediminibacterium ginsengisoli
GCTGCAGTAAATTTAGGTATAGTGCTAGGAAAGTATAATCCCTTATCAGGCGCCTGCCCTGTAATGGCAGCCGTTCTAAAATCTACATTCGGGGAATTTTTTCCTAAACTATAATATTGCATTCGAAAGTTTATTATTAAAATTTATTCTATTTTGTTAAGCTATTTATTATAGCATTTCTTAGCTCTTATTGCTATATTATGTTTGATCATTTTAGTAAGCTATGCGATTATCTCCACCCCAGTTTGGTTAATACTGGTTACATAAGTATGATGCGGAAGTCCAATGCCATCATATAATTGCTTCATTTCTTTTTCAACCGCTATGGCTATTTCTTTAGTTTTACTTAACATAAATATAGAAGGGCCAGATCCTGAAATACCACCCCCTAAAGCACCAGCTTGTTTACAAGCTAGTTTTAAAGCATCGAAACCTGGTATTAATATAGAACGAACGGGCTCTATAATTACATCTTCTAAAGACCTACCAATTAAATCATAGTCCGATTTCATTAAGCCTGCAACTAGTCCTGCTATATTACCCCACTGCTTAATGGCATCTTTTAAAAGTACTTGTTGTCTTAATATACTTCTTGCATCCGAAGTTCTTACTTCAATTTGAGGATGTACAATAGTTACATGCAAACTGGGAGAAGGCAGTGCAATAATTTCTAAAGGAAAAATAGATCTCACCAAGGTAACTCCTCCAAAAATACAAGGCGCAATATTATCGGCATGCTTAACGCCCGATGCTAGTTTTTCACCATTCATAGCGAAACGCACTAAATCATCTTTAGAGAAAATAGTACCTACTAAATAATTGGCTCCCACCACGGCACCCGCAGAACTAGCGGCACTAGAACCCACACCACTGCCGGGTTTGATAAGTTTATTAATTTTTACTTCGAATTTTATTTTAGGGGCGTTGCTATTATTTTGCTTTTCTTCATACTCTTCTAAAAAAGCAAGCAAGGCTGCACCTGCAACATTTTTTTCAGGGTCGGTGGGTAAATTATAATCGTCAATATTAATAATAGTAATGCTAGCTTCATTTTCAGCACGAGGCATCCACCTCATTTCCATTTCATCATATGGACTACTCACAGCAAAGCCCAAGATATCAAAACCGCAAACCATATTCGCTACAGTGGCGGGGGCTTTTATTTTTATCCATTGATTTTCAGAAAACATCTTGTATATCTATTTTATATAAAAGTACTTTAATAAAAAACTGCGCTCTTTCATTATCTATTTTAAATATAGTGCCTTTTAGTATATGTAATTTTTAAATTCTTGCAGCTCTTATAATATCGGCAAACACACCCGACGCTGTTACATCGGCGCCCGCACCTGCTCCCTTCACTACTAATGGTAGTTCTGGATAACGCATTGAATAAAATAAGACTAAATTATCCTTACCATATAAATGATAAAAATCCGAACTGGGTTCAATATGTTGAAGGCCTACCTTGGCTGTACCTTTTCCATCTTCCGAAATATTGAAACTTGCTACAAATTTTAATTTGCAATTTTTAGCAGCAGCCGCTTCATATAATTTTTTGAAATGCGCTTCTTGCTTTTCCATCTCAGCATAAAAATCTTCTACCGAACAATTGAAACAACTTGCAGGTAAAAAACTTTCATTAGCTATATCGCTCATTTCAATTTTATGTCCTGCTTCTCTGGCTAGTATCATTATTTTACGCATTACATCGGTACCTCCTAAATCTAATCTTGGATCGGGTTCTGTATAGCCTTCTGTTTGCGCTTGTCGAACTATTTTTGAAAAAGGCACTGTACCATCGTAATTATTAAATACATAATTTAAAGTGCCGGATAAAACCGCTTCAATTCTGTTAATATTGTCTCCACTTCTAATTAAATCGTTTAAAGTGCCAATAATGGGCAAACTCGCTCCCACATTGGTTTCAAATAAGAAAGCAGCATTGAATTCTCTAGCCAATGATTTTAATTTTGCATAATGCGCATAAGGAGAAGAGCAGGCAATTTTATTACAAGCCACCACCGATACGGCCTTACCTAATAATTGCATATACACATCGGATACGGTTTGATGCGCTGTTACATCTACAAATACACTATTGCGTAAATTATTATCAAGTATAGTGTTTACATATTTAGTAATATCTCCTGCAGGGGCTGCTGCTAATTGCTCACGCCAATTCGTTAAATCAATTCCTTCTGCATTGATTAATTGCTTCTTACTATTCGCAATACCCACAATATTTATTTGTAAACGTAGAGTTGCTTGTAAATAAGGTACCTGCTTTTTAATTTGCTCAATTAATTTACCTCCTACATTGCCTGCACCTGCTATATATATATTCACCTGCTTATAAGAGGTTTCAAAAAATTCTTCGTGCAGTACGTTAATGGCTTTACGTACATCTCCAGTAGCAATCACTGCTGAAATATTTTTTTCTGAAGAACCTTGTGCAATGGCTCTTACATTAATACCATTTCTACCTAGAACGCCGAACATTTTACCACTTACTCCAGGATGGCTTTTCATTTGTTCTCCCACTAAGGCTAAAATAGAAACGTCTTTTTCTATGATTAAAGGTTCTACCTTCTGTGTGTTAATTTCTTGCTCAAACTCAGCATCCACCGCTATTTTAGCTATATGTGCATCTTGCATATTCACCCCCACACAAATAGAATGCTCTGATGAGCTTTGTGTAATTAATATAATATTGATTTGCTTTTTAGCAAGCGCGTCGAATAGTCTTTTTGAAAAACCTGGAATACCCACCATACCAGTTCCTTCCAAGCTTAATAAACAAATATCTTTGATACTAGAAATACCTCTGATAAAACTTTTATCGGCAGGTGATTCATTTTTAATAATAGTGCCTGCATGATTAGGTTCAAAAGTATTTTTTATCCATACGGGTATGTTTTTATGCATCACCGGTTGAATGGTAGGAGGATAAATAACTTTCGCACCAAAATGCGATAACTCCATGGCTTCTTGATAAGAAATTTCTGGAATCTCTTTAGCGTTTTGAACCATACGTGGATCGGCTGTCATCATTCCGCTTACATCGGTCCAAATTTCTAAAGCCTTTGCCTCTGTGGCTGCAGCATAAATAGCCCCTGTATAATCGGAACCACCTCTGCCAAGCGTGGTGGTATTACCTTCCGCATCTGAAGCTACAAAGCCTGCTGCTATATATAAATTGAAATCATTTTCTTTGGCTGCTAAATATTTTGCAATAGTACTATAGGTTAAAGGCTTATCTACCACTGCATTAAAATAATTAGAATTGGTCTTGATTAAATCTCTAGAATCAATCCACTGTTGTTTAATTCCCTTTGACTCAAAACTGGCAGAAATTATTTTACTTGATAAAAGTTCTCCATAGCTAATAATTTTATCTTGCATGCGCATAGATAATTCCTTCAGCATAAACAAACCTTCGCAGTTCGTTTCTAATTCATTGATGAGTTGCTTCACCAAACTTAAAGTAGCACTTTGTTGCTGAATGGGAAGTAAAGCACGTACTGTATCTAAATGCTTTTGTTCAATATTTTGAATAATGGTTTTATACGCCTCATTGCCTTGAGCAGCTGTTTGCGCTAACATGATTAATTGATCCGTCACACCACTCATGGCAGAAACCACTACAATGGTTTTTTCTTTTTGCATACGCGCACTTACAATAGCCACCATTTGATGGATAACCTCTGCACTTCCTACCGAACTTCCTCCAAACTTTAAAACCTGCATAACCCTTTTTATTTTTCTATATTAAATAGCCGTAAATATTATCGTCTTTATTTATTTCATCATAATTAATATGATACTTCTTCATATTTTCAATAAGGGTAGTATGATCGGCCTTGGTTCTTAATTCTAATCCCACCAGTGCTGGACCCGCTTCCTTATTATTTTTTTCTACATATTCAAATCTGGTGATATCATCATAAGGGCCTAGAACTTTATTGACAAACTCTTTCAATGAACCTGGTCTTTGTGCAAAGCGGATTAAAAAATAATGCTTTAATCCTTCAAAAGTTAAAGAGCGTTCTTTAATTTCTTGCATGCGCGCAATATCATTATTGCCCCCACTTACAATACATACAATGGTCTTGCCCTTAATTTGGTCGGCGTAATGGTCCAAAGCCGCTACCGACATGGCTCCTGCGGGTTCTACCACAATGGCTTCTTCATTATACATTTGTAAAATAGTAGTACAAATTTTTCCCTCTGGCACTAAATGCATATCGTCTAAAGCATCTTTACAAAAAGAGAAAGTAACATCGCCTACTTTTTTTACAGAAGCGCCATCTACAAACTTGTCTATATTTTCTAATTCAACAGGCTCTCCCGATTTTAAAGCCCAGAACATACTTGGTGCACCTTCTGGTTCTAATCCAATAATTTTAGTACTTGGTGAATGCTCTTTAAAATAAGTTCCCACGCCAGCGCTTAATCCGCCGCCACCAACGGGTACAAATAAATAATCTATGGGATCCTTAGTGAATGTTTTAATATCGTCTAAAATTTCTACGCCTACTGTGGCCTGGCCTTCAATAATGGAAACATGATCAAAGGGAGGAATGAATGTCATTCCATGTTCTAAAGTATAAGCTTTCGCGGCCACTGCTGTATCGTCAAAAGTATCGCCCACTAAAATCACTTCCACAAAATCTTCGCCAAACATTTTGGTTTGATTTACTTTTTGTTGTGGTGAAGGAATAGGCATGAATACAACACCGCATACCCCTAGTTTTTTACAACTATAGGCAAAGCCTTGTGCATGGTTACCTGCACTTGCACAGACAACACCCTTTGCTAGCAAGTCTTTTGAGAGTTGACTCATCATATTATACGCGCCTCTTAATTTATAAGAGCGTACAATTTGTAAGTCTTCTCTTTTAAAATAAACATTACACGCATACTTACGAGACAAATTTGCATTGAACTGAAGCGGGGTATGTGTTACCACCGGCTTCAATCTTTTGACTGCAGCCTCAATATTAAGTGTAGGTCTATTTATTTTCTTTGCTTCACTCATACTTTATCACTTTTCTATTTTATCCTAACTAAATAATTCTAATGAACTATTTACCTGGTTGATTCTCTGGTCTTAAGCTTCTTACCGTTTTTCCTGCTTGCCACATTTCACTATTGTGTAATTCAGCTAACTCTACTTCTAATTTCTCACGGTAATCTGCCTTACTATTTAAGTCAATAGAACGAGCCGATTCTTTTCCTGATGCAACACTATTGTATAA
>CALPSK010000082.1 GCA_943326215.1 Sediminibacterium ginsengisoli
CAAGCTGTTGCTTATTTAGAAGAGCACGCGAAATAACTAATTCATTTAGAAGTTTCAAGCTGAATCATCGGCATATTTAAATCCGCCTTTTTGAGCCTTTGCTTTAAAGGCGGATTCTTATTTTAAAACGATCAACATGCAAACTAAACGCATTGTAGTTACAGGAATTGGTACTTTAACACCTATTGGAAATAACCTAGCTTCTTACTGGGAAAACTTAGTCAATGGTGTATCGGGTGCAGATATGATAACACAATTTGATGCTTCTAAGTTTAAGACAAGATTTGCATGTGAAATCAAAGGTTTTGATCCTATTGAATTTATGGATCGCAAAGAAGCTAGAAAACTAGATCGCTTTGCTCAAATTGCACTAGTGGCGAGTGACCAAGCAGTGGTAGATGCTGGTATTACCAAAGACAATGTGGACCATGATAGAGTAGGAGTTATTTTTGCAAGTGGTATTGGTGGTTTAACCACTTTCACCGAAGAGGTTACCAATTTTGTACAAGGAGATGGTACACCTAGGTTCAATCCTTTTTTTATTCCTAAAATGATTTTAGATATTGCCGCTGGGCAAATTTCTATGAAGCATGGTTTTCGTGGACCCAACTTCGCAGTGGTAAGTGCCTGTGCTTCTAGTACCAATGCCATTGTCACTGCTATGGACAATATAAAATTAGGCAAGGCCGATATTATTGTTACAGGTGGTGCGGAGTCGGTGATTGGTATTGCGGGTATGGGTGGTTTCAATGCCATGAAGGCCATGAGTGAAAGAAATGACGATCCTAAAACAGCAAGTCGTCCTTATGATAAAGATAGAGATGGTTTTATTATGGGAGAGGCTTCAGGTGTTTTAATATTAGAAGAATTAGAGCACGCGAAAAAACGCGGTGCAAAAATATATTGTGAAGTAGTGGGTGGTGGCGCTACTGCAGATGCTTATCATTTAACAGCACCACATCCCGATGGATTAGGCGCTAAAAATGTAATGATTGCTGCTTTAAAGGATGCTGAAATGCAGCCATCAGATATTGATTATATCAATACGCATGGTACTTCAACTCCACTTGGAGATATTGCTGAAACCAAGGCCATTACAGCGGTCTTTGGCGAGCATGCGTATAATTTAAATATTAGTTCTACTAAATCCATGACAGGTCATTGCTTGGGAGCTGCGGGTGTGATTGAAGCCATTGCTTGTATTCAAGCAGTGGTGCATGATATTATTCCTCCAACCATCAATCATTTTACAGACGACCCTGAATTAGATCAAGGCCTTAATTTTACTTTTAATAAAGCGCAAAAAAGAACAGTGAATGCTGCCTTAAGTAATACTTTCGGATTTGGCGGACACAATGCCTGCGTGATTGTAAAAAAATACAAGGCCTAATTTAAAGTGAAAAGAATACAAAATTTACTTTCCTTTTTCAAAAAATCGGATTTTGAAAATAATTTAGCAGCACTCATTGGCTATAAAACAAGAAGTATTGTACTTTTTCAAACGGCTTTGAATCATAGATCGGTAAGAGAGAATCCTGCAGAAAATAATGAAAGACTAGAATTTTTAGGCGACGCTATTATTAGTTCGGTGGTGGACGATTATTTATTTAAAAAATATCCCTACAAAGGCGAAGGTTTCTTAACAGAGATGCGCAGTAAGATGGTTAATAGACAACAACTAAATCATATTGCGGTACAAATGGGCCTGCGTAAAATGACTAGGTTTAATAAAATGGATGGGTCTTTAAAGACAAGTCAAATTTTTGGTAATACCCTAGAGGCCTTGGTGGGCGCTATTTATTTAGATAAGAAATATGATTTTACTAAGCTTTGGATTATAGAGAAAATGATTCAGCCTTATTTGTTCATGGACGATTTAGAACAAATAGATATTAATATAAAAAATAAAATTATTGGTTGGGCTTTAAAGCAAGGCAAGCAAATAGATTTTGTATTAGCAGGAGAACAACTAGAAGGAAGAAGAAGATTATTCACCATTAATGTAGTGCTAGATGGAGAAGTGGTCACTGCTCAAAAAGGCTATACTAAAAAAGATGCTAGCCAGTTAGCGGCACAAAAAGCCATTGAAATTTTAGGAATTTAAATATTATAAGAATATAATTATTGCAAGTATATAATTACTGCAATAATATTAAAGGCATTATTAAATACTTTGACAAAGTTCTATAAGTACCCCATTGGTTTGTTTAGGGTGCACAAAACAAATTAATTTATTATCAGCGCCTTTTTTAGGTGTTTCACTTAGTAGGGTAAAGCCTTGTTTTTTTAATCTTTCCATTTCCGCAATAATATCTGGCACTTCAAAAGCAATATGGTGCATGCCCTCTCCCTTTTTATCGATAAACTTCGCAATGGGGCCAGTTGGGTCACTCGTTTCTAATAACTCAATCTTGGTGCTTTTTTGCAGAAAAAAGGCTGTATTCACGGCTTCGCTGGCCACGGTTTCGGTCTTATAGCAGGGGCTTCCTAACAATTGTTCGAATAATGGGATGCTAGTGGCTAGGTCCTTTACCGCGATGCCAATATGTTCTACTTTATAATCCATGGTGCAATTGTTTTACGAATTGGGAAAAAATTACCTTTAATACTTAACGAATTCAATAAAATCAAGCCTTAAGCTTTAGCTTTGTGCTTTAGAAAAAATCAAATTCGAACATGTTAAAATTACCAATTTATCTTGATCATAATGCAACTACTCCCATGGATCCTAGGGTTTTAGAAGCTATGTTACCTTATTTTGTCGAAAATTTCGGAAATGCGGCTAGTCGTAACCATTCTTTTGGATGGCAAGCAGAGGAGGCAGTGGATTATGCCCGTGAGCAAATTGCCCAATTAATTGGAGCCGATCCTAAAGAAATTATATTTACCTCTGGTGCTACCGAAGGTAATAACCTAGGCATCAAAGGTGTATATGAAATGTATGCAAGCAAGGGTAATCATATTATTACTTGCACAACAGAACATAAAGCAGTTTTAGATACTTGTAAGCACTTAGAAAAATTGGGTGCTGAAGTTACTTATTTAGAAGTTCAACCTGACGGTTTAATAGATTTAAAACAATTAGAAGCTGCTATGAAGCCTACTACTATTTTAGTAGCCATCATGTATGCGAATAATGAAATTGGTGTGATACAACCCGTAAAAGAAATTGGAGCGATTGCTAAAAAGCATGGCGCTTTATTCTTTTCAGATGCAGTGCAAGCTGTAGGAAAAATTCCTGTAGATGTGATTGCAGACGGAATTGATATCATGTCCTTTACAGCGCATAAAATGTATGGTCCAAAAGGGGTAGGTGCTTTATATGTGAGAAGAAAAAATCCGCGTGTAAAAGTAACTGCGCAAATAGATGGCGGTGGACATGAAAGAGGAATGCGAAGTGGTACTTTAAATGTACCAGGTATTGTAGGCTTTGGTAAAGCTGCAGAAATAGCAAGGTTAGATATGGCTAGCGATACAGAGAGAATTTCAAAACTAAGAGACAAGTTAGAAAATGCCTTAAAGGTAATTGACGAGACTTATGTAAATGGAAATCCAGCGCACCGTTTACCGCATGTAAGTAATATTTCTTTTAAATATGTAGAAGGAGAAGGTTTAATGATGGGCTTTAACAAGGACATCGCTTTATCTTCTGGTTCGGCTTGTACCTCTGCTTCTTTGGAGCCTAGCTATGTTTTAAAAGCATTAGGCTTAGGAGATGATTTAGCACATAGCTCTCTTCGTTTTGGTTTAGGAAGATATACCACTGAAGAACAAATTGATTTTACCATTAAAGCCGTAACCGATACTGTTTTAAAGCTAAGAGAAATGAGTCCACTTTGGGAAATGTTTAAAGAAGGTATTGATATTGACGCGATTCAATGGGCGCACCACTAAAATGGGCGTGTTTCATTAATCGAATTTTTTTAATAATTTTGAAAATATAAAATAAAAATAAAATGGCATATTCAGATAAAGTAATCGATCATTATTCTAATCCTAAAAATGTAGGAACATTAGATAAAGGTTCAAAGAGTGTAGGTACTGGTTTAGTAGGTGCACCAGAGTGCGGAGACGTTATGCGTTTGCAAATTCAAGTGGACGAAGCGACTGGTCTTATTACCGATGCAAAATTTAAAACATTTGGTTGCGGTTCAGCCATTGCCTCTTCTTCTCTAGCCACAGAGTGGTTAAAAGGAAAAACAATTGACGAAGCTGTTAAAATTGACAATATGGATTTAGTAGAGGAATTAAATTTACCTCCCGTTAAAATCCACTGTTCAGTATTAGCTGAAGATGCTATTAAAGCAGCCATCAATGATTTCCGTGTGAAGAACGGACTAGCTGAATTAGTATTTGAACAAAGCCACGTTTAGTTTAGGTCTTCTATTTACAACCTATGAGCGAAGTAGCCCAAGAGAATTCAATTTATGTAAGTGCTAAGGCAAAGGCCAAGGTCATGCAGTTAATGCAAGACGCTGGCGTTACAGGCGATGATAGCTATTTTTTAAGAGTAGGTGTGGTAGGCGGCGGTTGTTCTGGATTAAGTTATAAACTAGACTTTGATAATGAAATAAAACCCATGGATCAAGTCTTTGAAGACAATGGGGTAAAGATTGTGACCGATTTAAAAAGCTTTTTATACTTAGTGAATACTGAGTTGGAATTTTCAGATGGATTAAATGGAAAAGGCTTTTACTTCAACAATCCCAATGCCAGTAGAAGTTGTGGATGTGGAGAGAGCTTCGCGGTGTAATTAGAATAGAACCTTAAGATAGACTAGCATTACAAAATATAAGATTTTTATAATATTGAATGCCTCGTTACCACGGGGCATTTTTTTTGTAGCTTTGAGCCATGTGGGCAATTTGTAAAAAAGAATGGGCGCAGTATTTTAATGGCTTAACAGGCTATCTAGTGATTGGCTTTTACTTAATGGTCAACGGGCTTGTTTTATTTGTCCTTCCCAATTTTAATGTACTCGATTTTGGCTATGCCTCCTTGCAAGTGTATTTCGATTTCGCCCCTTGGTTTTTACTGCTCTTGGTGCCTGCCATTACCATGCATAGTTTTTCAGACGAATACAAGCAAGGCACTTATGAAATTATTAGAACACTACCTATATCTCCTCTTCAATTAGTACTAGGAAAGTTTTTAGGAAATTTATTTATTGTACTGGTAGCCATTCTACCTACCTTATTATATGCATTTACTTTAAACGCCTTAAGTGATATTGGAGGCATAGACTTTGGAGCGACTGCTG
>CALPSK010000083.1 GCA_943326215.1 Sediminibacterium ginsengisoli
ATAAATAATATTAAGGCAATAAAACTTAATACCATAATACTTGCGAAGGTGATCCAGCCATGTACTAAGGTAAAATTAAAAGCAAAATAACCAATGCCTATAATAATTACTGCCGTAATTAATTGAAACAGCACACGGCTTAAGGCTTCTCCTAAAATTATATACAGCCTTCTAATGGGTGTAGCATAAAATCTTTTTAAAACCAATTGTTGTCTTAAATTAAAAAACAAAAAAGCCACCCCAAATACCCCTGCACTTAATAATGAAAAGCCCAATTGGCCGGGTAAAATAAAATCGATGGTTCTATAAATGCGCCCAGGAACTTGCTGAACATTATTATTCACCACAGCCATAGTAGGCGTGTTTGCAAAATTTTCTTGGTTCAACTTACTAATAACTGCATTCAAAATAGACTTCACTAATTGAATATTTTGCGGATTAGCTGCTTCGGAACTTGTTAAGTTAATGATATAAGGGGCATTAACATTACTCGTTTTCTGAATAGAAATTAAAGCAGTTAAACGGCCTTTAGATAATTCGCTTTTAATTTTTGCAGAATCACCTTCTAAAAATTTAAATCCCGGAATTTGTTTGATGGATGTATATACAGGATTTAATGTATCGGAGCCTTTATCTATGGCCACTGTTACATTAATATTACCACCACTACTTAAAAAGCCAAATACTAAAATAAAAATAAGCGGAAAGGCAATGCTAAAAATAACAGCTGAAGGACTTCTAAATATAGAGCGCAGGCTAGCCTTCGTAATGGCTAACATGGCTGTTAATTGACTGTATGGACGCATAGCACTATGGATGATTCACCACAAAGATAGGCAATCGCGCTTGGGTTTTACCCATGATTTGCTTGACTGTTTTTACTTGTTGTAATACCTGCCACTGCGCTTCTCCTATTTCTTCCTTGATTGCCTTGGTTTTGATATTGTCTTCATAACCAGTAATCAGCTCTTCTATAAATGATTTTGATTCAGGATAAGACTTTGTACTATAGCCTTTTAATTTTGCCATTCTAGCAGCGGTTGCAAGGGCGTCATTTAAATTACCAATTTTATCAACTAATCCTACTTTTACCGCATCCACTCCAATCCAAACTCTGCCTTGTGCGATAGAGTCGATGTATTCAATCGTTTTTTTACGGCCTTTAGCCACACGAGAGGTAAAAGTATGATACACGCTATCAACACCTGATTGCATAAATCTTTGCTCAGTAGCATTCATGGTTCTTGTTGAAGAAGGAGCATCGGCATATTGACTTGTTTTCACTCTATCAAATGTGATACCTATTTTATTTTTCATAAAGCCTTCTATGTTCGGTATCACAGAAAATACACCAATGGAACCAGTAATGGTATTCGCATCAGCCAATATAGAATCGGCGCCACAGGCAATATAATAGCCACCAGAGGCTGCATAATTACCCATACTTACGACCACTGGTTTTTCTTTTTTCAATAATTCAATCTCTCTCCAAATGATATCACTTGCCAAGGCGCTTCCTCCAGGAGAATTCACTCTTAATACTACTGCATCAATAGACTCGTCATTTTTAATTTCTTCTATTAAAGTTCTATAGACATCACTTGTAATAGCATCACTACCTTTACCCATTTCAATATCTCCATCGGCATAGATAATGGCAATTTTACCATCACCAGAACCTCTTAAAGCTACTGTTGCTAAATAATCATTAATAGTAACAAAAGAAATTTCTTCTGACTTACTAACCCGTATTTTTTTAGCAATTAATTTTTTAACTTGATCATCGTATAACAATCCATCTACTAAATTATTTTCAAGTGCATCATTGGCAGATTGAATCTTACCTTGATTAGACATTTCTTTTAAAGCATTCACTTCTATACCTCTTGTATCGGAAACCCCTTGTATAAAACTTGTATAAAGTGCATTTAACCAAACAGAAGTTTGTAATTTATTTTCCTCTGACATTTGTGCATACCTAAAAGGCTCAGTGGCACTTTTAAATTTACCTGCATAAAATACCTGAGGCTTAATTTCTAATTTATCTAATAAGCCTTTTAAAAATAATGTCTCATAAGAAAAACCAGAAAACTCAAGTCCGCCTTGTGGATGCGTATAAATTTGATTAGCCACATTTGCTATCCAATAACCCTTCTGTGAAATGGTTTCTCCGTAAGCAATAATAAATTTATTAGATTTTCTAAAGTCAAGTAAGGCCGTTCTTATTTCTTCAGAAGAAGCATACCCATTTGGATTTTGCGCACACTTAATATAAATACCTTTTATGGCTGTATCCTTTTTTGCATTTTGAATTAAACCAATTAACTGCGTTAAGCTTGGAGACTTCCCATTTTTTTGTCTCATAATTTCAGAAAAAGGATCAGACTTTGTTTGCTCTTCAAAATTTTCTGCTAAATCAATTACTAATACAGAATTAGTCGCTGTTAGTTTTTGTTCTTCATCTGAAAAACTAGCAGCAATAGATACTAATAAAACTATACCTATTAAACTAAAAATAATAAGTGCTAATAAAGAAGCAAAAAAGGTTTTAAAAAACTGTTTCATAACAATGGGATATTGATTTTTAGAAGCGCTAAATAAATGGGTATAAAAATAGAAGCATTTAAAATAGGGCAGCGCTGTAAAATTATGGATATTTGAGCTACTTTAAGAATCCTTCTTATGAATAATGTATACCTTTTGATAGGTGGTAATATGGGTGAGCGAATGGCAAACTTAGCTGCTGCAAGAAATAGAATAAACATAGACTGTGGCCGAATTACAGCCTCTTCTTCTATTTACGAAACAGAGGCATGGGGATATAAAGAACAGCCCGCTTTTTTAAATCAAGCCTTAGCAATAGAAACTTCATTAGAGGCGGAGAAACTCATGGAAGAAATTTTAAAAATTGAAATGGCTTTAGGCAGAAAAAGAGAAATTCCCTTAGGTCCTAGAATTATAGATATAGATATCATTTATTTTAATGATGAAATTATTAATTCTAACAACTTAACTATCCCACATCCAAGTATGGCAGATAGAAAATTTGTCTTAATTCCCTTGGCAGAAATTGCCCCCGCCTACATGCACCCTATTTTATTCAAAACCAACGAGGTATTGTTAAAAGAATGTGGAGATTCTTCTATTGTGTATAAAAAAAGCAGTGAATAAAGCCACTGCTTGCTATATTTGGAACCAGCATTTTAGATTTTATTTTAGACATTATGAACTATCGTTATATTGCCATTGAAGGAAATATTGGAGCAGGCAAAACCACCCTATCTCAGCTACTCTCTAAGCATTATAATGCCAAGTTGGTATTGGAAGAATTTGCAGAGAACCCTTTTCTCACTAAGTTTTACGAAAACCCAAAACAATACGCCTTTCCTTTAGAACTGTTTTTTTTAGCAGAGCGTTTTAAACAGCAACAAGAACTCATTAAAAAAAATGATTTATTCCAAGAGCTAATTGTTTCAGATTATTTATTTACAAAATGTTTATTGTTTGCTAAAGTCAATTTACCTGACGAAGAATATAGATTATATCAAAAAATGTTTGATGTATTTTCTCAACAATTGACGCCTCCCGATATTTTAATTTATTTACATGCGCCCGTTAATAAATTACAAGGAAATATTAAAAAGAGAAATAGAAAATTTGAACAAGCCATTCCAGATGACTATTTATTTAGAATTCAAGAAACCTATACAAGCTATATCAAACAGCATCAAATAAAAACCATTTATATAGACGCTTCTAATGCCGATTTTATATACAATGAAGCCCATCTAAAAGTAATCACCGACGCTCTTGATAAGGATTTAGAACAAGGACAACATTATTTTACTTTACCCTAACTTAGTAGAATGGAAATAAGTAGTACAACTAAGATTAGTCCCTTCGCCTCTTTAAAAGTGGTTGAATTTAGAAATCTAATGTTGGGTCGCTTTTTATTTATTATGGGCCTTAGAATGATGGGCACTTTAGTAGGTTGGTGGATTTACGAACTAACCAACGAACCTTTTGCAATTGGACTTATTGGTCTTGCAGAAGTGATACCTGCCGTATCCTTAGCACTCTATGCAGGTCATGTCATAGATATAAGTGAAAAAAGAAAACTACTATTAAGAGGCGTGATTTTGTATTGGATATGTGCCATTGTTTTATTGGGCTTGTCTATTTATAACGACAAAGCAGATCATGCCAATGCATTTGCAAACAATAGTGCTCTGATTATTGCTATTTGTATATACTTTGTTGTTTTTTGTACAGGTATTATTAGATCCTTTACGGGGCCTAGCTTTGGAACCATTGTAGGCGCTATTATTCCCAAGGATTTATTACAAAACGCAACCACTTGGAGCCAGGGTATTTGGTTAACCGCCTCCATTTTAGGCCATGCCATTGTTGGATTTATTATTGCTGGCTTTGGCCATACGGGTGCTTTAATTACAGTGGTAAGTTTAGTAACCATTGGCTATTTCTTTATTGCAAAAATAACTGCGAAGCCACCGCACGCCGATTTAGTTGCCAATCAAAAAACATTAGAGAGTGTGAAAGAAGGACTGCGCTATGTATATAACACCAAAGAATTATTAGGCGCTCTTTCTTTAGATTTATTTGCTGTTTTATTTGGAGGGGCCGTGGCTATGATTCCGGTGTATGCTGTTGATATTTTAAAAGTAGGCCCCATTGGATTTGGTTGGTTAAATGCGGCTTCCGATATAGGTGCTATCATAATTATATTTATCATCACCCTATTTCCAGTGAATGCAGGTCAAGGCAAAAAATTATTAATTGCCGTTGGCGGATTCGGCCTTTGCATTATTGTATTTGCCCTGTCTAAATTATTCTGGCTTTCTTTTGCAGCATTATTATTAAGTGGCATCTTAGATGGCTTTAGCATGATAGTAAGAGGCACCATTGTACAATTAAAAACACCCGATCATATGCGCGGCAGGGTAATGAGCGTGAATTCCATGTTCATTAATAGCAGTAATGAGTTTGGGCAATTTGAAAGTGGTGTGGCCGCAAAATTATTAGGTGTCATTCCTTCCGTTGTATTTGGTGGAACCATGACTATAATTGTTGTATTGACTACTTGGTTCAAGGCACCTAGTTTAAGAAAAATGGAATACTAGTTTTAGAGAAAAATACATTTAGAGAGA
>CALPSK010000084.1 GCA_943326215.1 Sediminibacterium ginsengisoli
CCTATAAAGTCATTACCTAATCTCAAAGCCTCTTCACGGCTATAAGAGATGATTTCCTTAACTTGTGTTGAAAAATTATTATCCATATATTTATTTCGAGCTGTTACAAGAATAACGAATATTTTTGACCTAAAGTATGTTAAGTATTACTTGTTTATCAACCATTTATTATTAAGCCAATATGCAATACAAAACCGAACTCAAAGAGAAATTTACTGTTCTTACCATTCTCGAGAATAGTCTTAGTTCAAATCTCGTGCCAGAATTAGCCCAAATTATCGCTAAAATTGGTGCCAAATCCCCTAAAAACCTGGTTTTGAACCTTGGCCAAGTGGCCCGTTGGGAGTTGCCGGTGATTGCCCAATTAGCAGATGGCCAGGCCACCTTCTATGAGAATAATACCTCATTTGTCATTTGCTGCCTGTCAGATAGCCTTCAAGACACCCTAGATTTGACCGAATATGCCGAAATAATGAATATGACCGCCACTGAATCAGAGGCTTGGGACATAGTCCAAATGGAGGAAATTGAGAGGGAATTGCTAGATAGTGATGATATGGAGTTTTCGAACCAAGATTAGCCCTATTTTCTCTTAAGATTAGTTATTTTCGCCCTCATGATTACCTCGAATACTATACAACAAATCACCAACCGAATTGACATCATTGATGTAGTGGGTGAATTTGTAAAGTTAAAAAAGAGAGGTACCAACTTTATAGGCAACTGCCCTTTTCACAACGAAAAATCGCCTTCTTTTACCGTTTCCCCTGCCAAAGAAATTTACAAGTGTTTTGGTTGTGGCAAAAGCGGCAATACCATTACTTTTTTAATGGAGCATGAGAAGTATAGCTATGTAGAATCTTTAAGATGGTTAGCAGCTAGGTATAATATTGAAATTGAAGAAACAGAAACCAGCCCTGCTCAAAAATTAGCACAACAAGTTGCAGACAGCTTATATGCAATTAATAATTTTGCGATGGATTTTTTCGCAAAGCAATACTGGGAAACAGAGGCCGGTGAATCTATTGCGCAAAGCTATATGCAACATAGAGGTTTTTTAAAACCCATTGTAGAAAAATTTAAGATTGGTTACAACCCTTCCGATAAAGATAGTTTAGCCAAGGCCTTAATTCAAAATCAATTCAATCCGGAACTTTTTGCCAAAACAGGTTTAGTGGTGGAGCGTAACGGCGAGTGGCAGGATAATTACAGGGACCGTATTATTTTTCCTATACACAATACCACTGGAAAAATTATTGGATTTGGTGCAAGACAAATTGCAAAAAATGATAAGTCTCCTAAATACATTAACTCACCCGAGAATGATATTTATGTAAAGAGTAAAATTTTATATGGTTCTTATTTTGCAAGAACTTCTATAGATAAATTAAATGAATGTTTACTAGTAGAAGGTTATACCGATGTGGTAAGCCTTCACCAAGCAGGTATTGAAAATGTGGTGGCCAGTGGTGGTACTTCTTTAACCATTGACCAGTTAAGGCTTATCAAAAAATATACGCAGAACTTAACTATTATTTATGATGGTGATGCAGCGGGCGTGAAAGCCGCCTTGCGTGGATTAGATATGGCATTGGAAGAAGGATTAAATGTGCAACTCGTTTTAATTCCAGATAAAGAAGATCCAGATAGTTATGTAAATAAAGTGGGGCCCGACGCTTTTAGAGAATTTGTACAATCGGCTAAAAAAGATTTTGTACTCTTTCAATTAGAAGTACAGTTAAAAGAAGTGGGTGGAGATTTGAATAAGAAAAATGCCTTGGTGAATCAAATTGCTGAGACCTTAAGTAAAATTAATAAACCAGAGGACTTTACCAAGCTACAAGAATATGTTAGGAAGTGCTCTTCCCTGCTACGTATTGACGAAACAGGCTTAACGCAACTGGTCAATAAGTTTAAGCGTGATAAGATAGTTAAAGAAGAAAAGAAAATGTCTTATGATGAGGCGGCTATTCTAATGCCTAGCTTCCCTCAAGGACAAGAACAACAGCAGGATACCGACTTATTTACAGACAAAGATTTAGCCCACGAGAAAAATTTAGTGAAACTAATTATTGAGTATGGTAATGAACTTACCAAAGAAAATAAATTAGTAGCGCAGTGGATTTTTGATGAAATAGAAAGCTTCCCTTTAGAAAACGAGGATATGGTGTATTTGATAGAAGCTTATAAAAAATGGTTTTATGCAGGCAAGCTTCCCAATGGTAAAACACTTCAATACCATGAAGATGAAAAAGTGCAAAAATGGGTGGTGAGTTTATTTGAACCCGACCATGAATTAAGTACAAGATGGAATGAGAAATTAGGAAAGCCAGAACGCGAAGATGTAAAAGATATTATCAATGAAATTGAAATAGGCCTAATGTACTTTAAACTAAGAAAGGTAAAAAAGATGATTAGTCAAAATCAAATGGACCTTGAGACTGCTCCTGAAAAAGAACAAATACAATTACTTCAGATACATAAGCATTTAAAAGAAGTAGAGCGAGAATTAACGCAAGGTATTGGAACGGTAATTATGAAGTAAAATTTTAAAATAATTACTAAATAACAAAAGGCTCCAAACCTGGAGCCTTAAAAATCATTAGAGTGTAAAATTATTATTTCTCCGAAGGACTATTCTTCCCTGCTAATAATTTTTCTAAAGTTGATTCCAAACGCTTTTGCTTGGTTTCTTCTTTCTTAGCACCTTGGATCCAACTTAAATATTCTTTTTGATTTAGTATAGATAAAGAAATAAAGAATTCTCTAGCTTCTTCATGGGCGCCAAATAATTTATCTAATTCTATCGGAAGGGCAATTAATCTTTTTTCAAAATCGTCCACTTTAATATTGGCAGACTTAAATTCAACAAAGGTTCTGTTTCTATTAGGTATTTGGTCTAATTTCTTAAAACGCATTGCTGTCCAAACATGGTCTAAAGTAACTTGTCTAACTGCTTCGTAATCATTCTTAGATAAAATTTCCCAGCTTGCGTCTCTGTTTAAATCAGATACTATTTTAGAAGTCGTTTTTGGATAAGCAATCCATAATTTACTCTCAGGATGTAATGCAGAAAATACCTCTTTTAAGATATTATTTAATTGTAATTGATTGATGGCGAAAATAAGCGCAAAATCAATTTTTCTAGTCTTTAATAAGGGAGTCAAGTTCTTGTTGTAAGAAAGCTTAGCAAACTGTTTCTCTACAGAAGACGGTAGGCCTTGGATCAGTAAATTTTTCTCTTCCTTCAATTGCAATTTCTCTAAAATATTCTGATTACCTGACATAGCTTTAAAGTTTTAAGGGAGGGCGAAGTTACGAAATTCTAATTTTTTTGAACTACAAATTCTGTTGAAATTTCAAAAAATATGATGTGCAAACCCTAATTAAGGTTTCCTACCTCTGTTTTTGAATATAGGCACCTTATTTTCAGTACCCTTGATAAGCCTGGAAATGTTTTTCTGATGAGTCACCACCACCATCATTGCAACTATAATAGCGAAAAGGCGATAGATAGTCTCCTTTTCATTGAAAATAAAGAGGATCAATACCATAAAAGCTACTCCCGCGAACATGGAGCTTAATGATACGAACCTTGTAGAAAGCAAAGTGATTAAGAAAACTACTAAGCAAAGTAATGCAACCATAGGTTGAATAGCTAAAGCCATTCCTAATAAAGTAGCTACTCCCTTTCCACCTCTAAAATTGGCAAAAATGGGTAATATATGTCCAAGGACAGCCGCCATTCCTAGGGCTATCATAAAATTAGTTCTTGCTAGTTCGTTGGTTAAATAAAAAGGAATAAGAATATATAAGGAAGTTGCAATAACACCCTTGGTAACATCCACCAGCATTACAAAGCTTCCCCATTTAGTACCTAATACCCTAAATGAATTGGTCGCTCCTGCATTTCCACTTCCATAATCTCTAATGTCAATACCAAAAACAGACTTACTCACCCACACAGCTGTGGGAATAGATCCGATGATATAGGCCAGTATAATTAGAATAATCTCTGTCATTATAAAATTTGGTTGGAGGACAAAGATACAACGAAAAAAATTAATGATTTGTTAACACTGTGAACTGAACTTTAATTAAAACTTAAACAAGATGCTAATCCAGCCATTTAAAGGCCTTGATTTTTGAAATGTCCAACCATTATTAGTGGCTAATTGAATCATATCTGCTTGATCCTCAATAAGTAATCCACTCAGCACCAAGGTAGAAGCAGGGCTCGCTAATTGGGTTAATTCAAGCATATTGGCTTCAATAATATGCCTGTTTACATTGGCTATAATAATTTCAAATTTTTCTTTTTGATAAGCCGATTCTACTTTTTCTATTCTAACTAATTGACAACCATTGTTTTGTACATTTTCTATAGAATTTTCGATACACCAATCGTCGTTATCTACAGCCAATATCGATGACGCCCCAAGCTTTTCGGCAAGTATGGCTAATATACCTGTACCCGTGCCAAAGTCATAAACCGACTTCCCTTTAAAGTCCATTGATTCCATGAGTTCAATCACTGTGAAAGTAGTGGCATGATGGCCTGTTCCAAAGCTCATTTTGGGTGTAATCTCTATCTCAAAAGCTACTTTTGGATCAAAATGGGGATGAAAATTAGCTCGAATACCTACAAAATCACCCACCCTTACTGGTTCAAAATTAGATTCCCAAAGGGCGTTCCAATTTTCTTCTTTAATAACTGATTTTGTGTAAGTTAAACTATACTGTTTGAATATAATATCTAATTCATTATCCAATAAATTAGCCTCAAATTCAGTATTTAATATGAAGGTTTTACAATGCCCTGCACCTTCCCCTAGCTTATTTGACATTTTTACCCCATCATTGATACCTGGACTCGCCTCTTCCTCGTTGAACCCCTCAAATCCGAGTGCTGATAACTGAGCTACCAGCATCTCAAACTGGTCCTGATTGTCGAAGTTGAAGGCTATTTGGATGTATTCTTTAGACATAGTTGTTTTTGGGGAGCTTTAATTGTTTACAAAGATACCTTACCCAATTGAATAAATCCCAATCCCTCGTCTCACTCTACGCATGCTCGAAAGCTCGACTCGGTATTGAATTTATTCAATTGTAAGGTTTTTAGAAAAGTTTAATCCAAAAAA
>CALPSK010000085.1 GCA_943326215.1 Sediminibacterium ginsengisoli
TACAATTCATCTACGTAAAACTTTTTATAAGCCGCTCTGTAAAAGCCACCAAATACAGCTACAGCTTTATCTGATTTTGTATTTTCTTTTTTATAAAAACTAGCAGACAGTAAAATAGCAATAACAGATAGTGTCACCGGTGCAATAGAAAAGATTAAATCAATATGTGTTTCCAAGGCAGCACCATCGGATGTGATAAATTGAGAGAATGGAATAAAGCCTACTCCCACTGCACATGCAGCTAAAATAACTAAAGGTAGTTTCATTGTCCAAGTTCCTTCGCCATGGTCGTGCGCATCGTCATGGCCAGCATTATGACCAGCATTATGACTGTGATCGTGAACAGTGCTATGTGCTTTTGCAGGGGCTTCCTTGCTCCAGAAAATATTAAAATACAAACGGAACATATAAAAACTTGTAAGTGCTGCTGTAAATAAAGCCACACCATAAATTAATTTATTCTCATGAAAAGCAGCCGTCAATATTTCTTCCTTGCTAAAAAATCCTGCAAAAGGAGGAATACCTGCAATAGCCAAACAAGCAATTAAAAAGGCAGCATGCGTAATGGGCATTAATTTTCTTAATCCACCCATGTCCTTCATTTCATTGCTATGCACCATATGTATTACTGAACCTGCTCCTAAGAATAATAAACTCTTAAAGAAGGCATGCGTAAATAAATGAAACATAGAAGCCATATAACCTAATCCAGCTTCTCCACCATTTTTTGAAATTCCTAGGGCAAACATCATGTAACCAATTTGCGACATAGTAGAATAAGCAAGTACTCTTTTAATATCGGTTTGTGTACATGCAATAATGGCCGCCAATAAGGCTGAAAAAGCACCTACATAAGTTACAATGGTTAAGGCCGCTTCATCCATGGAGAAGATGGGAAATAATCTTGCTACTAAATACACACCCGCTACTACCATGGTTGCAGCGTGAATTAAGGCCGATACTGGAGTAGGGCCTTCCATGGCATCGGGCAACCAAATATGCAAAGGAAACATAGCCGACTTTCCTGCACCACCCATAAATATTAATGTGAGTCCCCAAGTAAGCATACTTGCCCCTAAAAAGCTAGCACTGGTTATGCTTAAAAATTCAGGAGACTGAGCCGATGTTAATTTTTCTATCAATAAACCAATATCTAAAGTACCTCCGTAAAAGCCCATAATCAAAATGCCTATTAAAAATCCTAAATCGGCAAAGCGGGTTACAATAAATGCTTTTTTAGAAGCCGCTACAGCTGAAGGTTTATTAAAGTAGTAACCAATTAATAAGAAACTAGACACACCTACTAATTCCCAGAACATATATACTTGGAATATATTCACTGATAATATTAAACCCAACATAGAGAAGGTAAATAAAGACAAGAAAGCATAATAAGTAGCAAAGCGCTCTTCGCCCTTCATATAACCTAAACTAAATACATGCACCATTAAAGAAACAGAAGTCACCACAATAAGCATCATCACAGAAATGGGGTCAACTATTACACCCATATCAATAGAGACATTGGGGCTAAACTCTAGCCAAGTATATTTTAAAGCGATAATTTTTTGGTAAATGCCATCTACTTTTCCGTCTACAAAAAAGTATTGCTTTGCAGCTACAAAAGAAAGAATCGTAGAGCTAAGTAAAGAAGCCGTAGAAATAATACCTGCTGTTTTAGCAAAGTATTTGCGTCCAAATAAACCTAATACTACAAAAGTAGCTAGAGGTAATAAAGGAATCCAAAGTATATAAAAGTAGTTTGACATAATTAAAATTTCATTTCTGTTGCATCGTCAACATCAATAGATTGATGACTACGATATAAATTAATGATAATGGCAATGGCCACCGCTGCTTCCGCTGCTGCAATGGTGATAATAAATAAAGAAAAGAATAAACCATCTAGTTTATCGGGGAATAAATATTTATTAAAAGCAACAAAATTAATATTCACGCTATTAAGCATAAGCTCAATAGACATTAACATAGTAATTAAATTTCTTCTCGTAAATAAACCATACATGCCTATGAAAAATAGGGCAGTGCTTAGAAAAAGTATATGGGTTAAGGGTACTTCGTTCATAGTATTAATCCTCCTTTTTGTTTAGGTGAACAATCTCGGCACTTGTAGGCTTCATTGCAATTACAATACAGCCCACCATTGCAGCTAATAATAGCATACTTACTACTTCAAAAGGTAAAATGAAACCATACGCTGTAGTGCTTAGCATTTGTGTGCCAATTTCACTTACACTTGAATTAAAAGGCTGTGATGATAAAGTATTGAATCCGTAATGATTGATTAAATTAAAAGTAAAAGCTGTGCCAAGTAATGCAGCCAGTGCTGAAAAGATAATTTTACTTGTGGCAGGCTTGGCCATTTCCTTGCCCGATTGTTGGGTTAAGAAAATAGAGAAGATAATTAAGACTACAATTCCTCCCACATAGACCACAATTTGAATGGCTGCGATAAATTCTACCTGCATCCAAAAATAAAGTGCTGCAATACCTACTAAAGAAAATAACAACCAGATGGCTGATCGAAATATTTTAAGTGAAGTTACTGCTAGTAATGCTGCACCTAATATAAGTGTAGCAATCGCATAAAATATAATGGCTGATGTATTCATTATTCTATTCCCTCCCTTATTTTAGATCCTGGTTGATTTAATACCTTGGTTAATTTGGTTCTATCAAAAACGCTATGTTCAAAATTAGGCGCCATTTTAATGGCGTCACTTGGGCAGGCTACAATGCATAAATTACACATAGTGCATAGCTCTAATCTGTATACTAAAGCGTCAATAGCTTTTTTCTTTTTGCCTTCTGGTGAAACTTCAAACTTGGTAACCACTTTAATAGTTCCATTCGGGCAGGCCAATTCGCAGGCAGTGCAACCTGTGCAGGTATGCTCATTGTTTGCATCATGTGGCATGACTACTTCTCCCTTGAACCTTTCTGATAATAATAGGGTAGCACGGTTGTCGGGGTACTGCTCTGTAATAATTTCTTTGGGATGCGTAAAGTAATAACCTGTTTTACGCATTCCTTTTAATAAAGAACTTACGCCGTTTACAACATCTGATAAATATTCTTTCAAAAACATTTTCTAAATCATTTAAATTAAAAATGCCAACCTAGTATCGCAATCACTGCTACTAATAGAAGGTTAAACAAACTTATCGGTAATAAATATTTCCATTCTAAATTCAATAATTGATCTACGCGCAGTCTTGGGAAGGTCCATCTAAACCACATTATCAAGAAAATTAATGCAAAAGTTTTTCCCATAAACCAAACCGAAGAAGGAATATAATCCATGATATGATTAAAGGCTTCCCAGTTACCAATATGTAGTGGCATCCATCCACCAAAAAATAAAGTAGCACCAATGGCACAAACAATAAATATGTTAATGTATTCTGCTAAAAAGAATAAAGCAAAACGCATACCTGAATATTCGGTATGAAAACCAGCCGTTAATTCAGACTCTGCTTCTGCTAAATCAAAAGGAGCACGGTTGGTTTCTGCAGTAACAGCAATTATGTATAATACAAAGGCAATCAGCGCAGGAATATGTCCTTTAAATATCCACCAACCATTTTCTTGTGCCTTGACAATTTCAGAAAGTTGTAAACTACCTGTAAGTACCACAATGGTTAAAACTGCAAAACCTGCAGACAATTCATAACTTACAATTTGAGCACCGCTTCGCATAGCACCTAATAAAGAGTATTTATTATTACTTGCCCAGCCTGCCATTAATATACCTATCACTGATAAAGAAGAAACCGCAGAAATATATAAGACTCCAATATTAATATCCCAGATTTGAAAATTCTTCGCAAATGCAATGGGTGCTAATAATAACATACCCACCATCATTACCACAAAAGGTGCAAGATTGAATAAAAATTTATCTGCTAGTTCAGGCACTAAGCCTTCTTTCATAATTAATTTCAAAGTATCGGCCACCGTTTGAAACATACCTCCTGGTCCAACACGGTTCGGTCCCAAGCGTATTTGAATGTGTGCAGCTACCTTTCTTTCCATAAGCACCAATACCAAACCTAATATGGCAAATAAACTTATAGATAACAAAATAACAATGACACATTCCATTGCCAGTGCTATGGTGGGATTAAACTTCATAAATAACCAATCTTGAACATTGGTTGTAATTCCTTCTAAACTAAACATGCATTTCTGTTTTATATAACTTACAATTCAAACTGTATCTTATTCGAATAATATTTTCTTTACAATAGATAGCCTCTCAATTTCCTCTTAATTTATGTCTATCAATTCTATCTATAAGTCTTATCTATCAATATCAGGTATCACTAAATCAAGTGTACCCATACTCGCCATTAAATCCCCAATCTTACTTCCTGCTGCAATATGATTCAGTACAGATAAGTTCGAAAACCCTGGAGACCTGAATTTAATTCTGTGTGGCGTAGTTCCACCTTCACTTACTACATACACGCCGAATTCACCTCTTGCTGTTTCTACTCTTGTATAAAATTCTCCTTTAGGTAGTTTTAATACATTTTTTGTTTTGCCTACAAAATCTCCTTCTGGAATATTATCAATAAGTTGTTCAATGATGCGAATAGATTGATTCATTTCTTTCACGCGCACTATATAACGCGCAAATGAATCGCCTGCTGTTTCTATGACTTCATCAAATTCTACTTTATCATATACTTCGTAAGGATAAATTTTTCTGATATCGCAGCTAACGCCGCTAGCGCGCGCTACTGGGCCTGTGCAACCATAAGAAATGGCATCTTCCGCGCTTAATATACCAACGCCCTTGGTTCTACTTTGGAAAATAATATTGTTGGTGACTAAATCTTCGTATTCTGTAACCTTAGATTTGAATTGTGTAATAAAGGCTTTTACTTTCTTCTGAAAATCGGGATGAATATCATACATCAATCCACCGGGTACGATATAGTTCATGGTTAATCTTGCACCGCAAGTATCTTCCATAATATCGGTGATCATTTCTCTTTCTCTGAAAGCATAAAAGAAAGGTGTGAAAGCGCCTAAGTCCATGGCCATCGCGCCTAACCAGAGTTCATGA
>CALPSK010000086.1 GCA_943326215.1 Sediminibacterium ginsengisoli
AGATTATGTCAAGTTTCAGAACTATTTAGAAGTAGGTCAAAAAATATTTATCAATGGTTCTTTTAGAACGAGGTACAACCAATCGAATCAGTTTGAATTTAAAATAGTCACAATGTCTTTACTAGAGACAGTGAAACAAGTGCAAACCAGGTCCATTGAAATTAGCCTCCACCCAAGCCATTTAAACAATGAAATGATTCATTTCTTTGAAAAGAACTTGAAACAAAACCCAGGAAAGTCTTCTTTCAAAATAAGCTTTGTCGAACCCAAGGATCAATTAGTGGCAAGTTTACTCACTATTGAAAAGGGCTTTTTAATGAACGACGACCTTGTGCAGTTCCTTGACAGCAACCCTGCATTGAATGTTCAGGTGAATTTGGTCACTTAGTTAGTCACTGAGCTCCTAGCGTTGCGACAGCTAGTCCGAATCTCTGCCATAGAATTTGTCCCCAATGGCTATTAATTTAGTGGAAAAGTCAAATAGGCAGATATTAAAGTTTGGAACTAATTTTGAACATAGAAGAGTAAGAAGACTAGAACAAATTAAAGTATAAGAGTTGACTTAAATAGAAATCAAAAGAAACCGAACAATTAGAATTAAATAGAACCCTAACAATATAAAAATATACATATGAGTTTAGAATTTACAGACGCCAACTTCCAAAGCACCGTAATGGAAAGCGACAAATTAACCGTAATTGATTTTTGGGCAGAATGGTGTGGTCCTTGCAGAGCTATTGGGCCAGTTATTGAAGAATTAGCTACTGAATATGCAGGCAAAGTAAACATAGGAAAAGTGAATGTGGATGTAAATCCTACTTTAAGTATGAACTTTGGTATTACCTCTATCCCCGCTATCCTTTTTGTAAAAGGTGGTCAAGTAGTAGACAAGCAAATTGGTGCTGTACCTAAGTCGGTATTAGACAAGAAAATTCAGTCGCATTTATAGTTAAACCAACCATAGAACGATTTTAAAAAATAGGCATAGTTTGCCTATTTTTTTTTATCTTCCTATTTCAAATTCAGCACTATGGAGCGATTTCAAGGTCTAATTGGTATTGTAATTATTTTAATGATTGCATTTCTGTTCTCTAATAACAAGAAGAATATTAATTACCGATTGGTGGGAAGTGGTTTACTACTTCAATTAAGCATTGGTTTTCTAATCTTGAAAATTCCAGCAGTAACCAGCTTTTTCCAATTATTAGGAAGAGGCATGGGAAAAATTGAACAGTTTGCGCGCGCAGGTGCGGCATTTGTATATAGTGGTGTGGCAGCAACTACCCCAACCGGTGTAACCGATTTTGCCAACGGCGGTTTTGTATTTGCCTTTAATGTGACAGCTACTATTATATTAGTATGTGTACTGGTTGCTTTATTTTACCATTTCGGTATTATGCAAAAAATTGTGGCAGTAGTTGCCAAGGCCATGAATTTTATTATGCGTGTAAGTGGAGCCGAAGCATTAAGTAATGTGGCTAGTGCCTTTGTAGGACAAGTGGAAGCACAAATTATGATTCGTCCATATTTAGCCACCATGACTAAAAGTGAAATACTAGCCAGTATGAGCGGAAGCTTGGCTTGTATTGCAGGTGGTATATTAATTGTGTATGCAAATATGGGCGCACAAGCAGGTATGGACTTAGCCCCTAAATTAATTACAGCAAGTTTAATGGCAGCCCCAGGTGCACTTGTGATTGCAAAAATTGTTTTCCCTGAAACAGAAGTTTCTCAAACCATGGGAAAAGTTACACTAGAAGTTAAAAGTCAATATAGTAACACTATTGATGCCATTACACATGGTGCCGGTGATGGTTTTAAATTAGCCATGAACGTTATTGCCATGTTAATAGGCTTTATAGCTTTAATTGCAATGATTGACTGGTGTATGCTTTCTATTGGACATTTATTCAATCCAAACTTAGATTTAAGCTTGAACTATTTATTTGGTAAATTATTTTATCCAATGGCTTGGGCCATGGGTATTCCTACTGCCGATATACAAAATGCAGCTACCTTGCTTGGACAAAAATTAACCATTAATGAATTTGTGGCTTTTAAAAGTTTAACTAGTAAAGTAGTGCCCATTGTTACAGAGAAAGGATTACTTATTGTAAGTATTGCTATTTGTGGATTTGCTAATTTTAGCAGCGTAGGTATGCTTATTGGTGGTATTAGTGAACTAGCACCTAACCGTCGCAAGGACTTAGCCGAACTAGGCTTGAAAGCACTTCTTTGTGGAACCCTTGCCTCTTATTTATCGGCAAGCATTGCAGGTATTTTAATAGGCTAATCAGCGAAATAAAAAATGAGTAATATGATTTTTATTAGTTCATTTTAACTGCCTATTTATTCAGATATTTGGTAACTTTGCAGTCTAAATATGTGGACAATGGGTACAGCTAATATCGAAATCATTATTGCTTCAGAAAAAGATACTCTCTTACAAAAAATAGGAAACAAAGTTATTCATAACGAACGCATTAGTTTTGAGGAGGGCGTTTATTTATTTGAAAAAGCCTCACTTCCTTATGTAGGTGCTTTAGCGAATTGGAAAAGAGAATCTTTACACGGCGATATCACTTACTTTAATAAGAACTTTCATATTGAACCTACCAATGTTTGCGTTTTCTCTTGCAAATTTTGTTCTTACTCAAAATTATATGCTCATAAAGAAGAAGGTTGGGAACTAACCATCGATCAAATGATGGACATTGTAAAATCTTACGATGGCAAACCAGTCACTGAAGTACATATTGTAGGTGGAGTGCACCCTAAATTAACTTTAGAATTTTTCATTAGTTTATTAAAGGCTATTAAAGCGCATCGTCCAGAATTACATATCAAAGGTTTCACTCCTGTTGAATTGGATTACATGTTCCGCAAAGCAAATCTAAGTACTGAAGAAGGTATGAAACGAGCGCATGAAGCAGGTCTTGATTCTTTACCAGGTGGAGGCGCTGAAATTTTTCATCCAGATATTAGAAATATTATTTGTGCCGACAAGGCCACTGGTGACCAGTGGTTGCATATTCATAGAACTGCTCATAATTTAGGTATGCACAGTAATGCAACTTTATTATATGGTCATATTGAAAAAGCAGAACACCGTATTGACCATATGGAAAGGTTAAGACAACTGCAAGATGAAACCAAGGGCTTCAATACTTTCATTCCTTTAAAATTTAGAAATAAGGACAATGATATGCATGATGTTCCAGAATCTACCATGGCCAATGATTTAAAAATGTATGCTATCTCCCGTTTATACTTAGATAATTTCCCGCATGTGAAAGCCTACTGGCCAATGCTTGGTCGTGAAATAGCTCAACTTACATTAAGCTATGGTGTAAACGATATCGACGGTACTATTGACGATACCACTAAAATTTATTCAATGGCAGGAAGTGAAGAACAAACACCTGTTATGACAACTGAAGAATTGGTACGTTTAATTAAACAAGCCCATAGAAAACCTGTGGAAAGAGGTACACTGTATAATGTAATTCAAGATTATTCTTTAGTAGAGATCGACTAGATAAGTTCTATGGAATAGTATAGTCCTAATGGACTAAATAACTTCTATGGACAAGTATAATTCAAATTGACTAATAGTTTGCTTAACACTCAGCCAGTCCTATTGGAATTTGAATAGCTAAACCACCTTCAGCAGTTTCTTTGTATTTAACACTCATGTCAAGTGCTGTGTTCCACATTGTTTTAATGACTTTATCCAAACTTACCAAGGCAAAATCGGGTGTACTTTGTAATGCTAATTGTGCAGCCGTAATGGCTTTAATAGCGCCCA
The DNA here is from genome assembly GCA_943326215.1 of Sediminibacterium ginsengisoli. Taxonomy (GTDB): domain Bacteria; phylum Bacteroidota; class Bacteroidia; order Chitinophagales; family Chitinophagaceae; genus Sediminibacterium; species Sediminibacterium ginsengisoli_D. The sequence continues at coordinate 3,809 of CALPSK010000086.1, forward strand.
TGGTATTTCTTTCAATACATGGAATTTGTACCAAACCTCCTACTGGGTCACAGGTTAATCCTAAATGATGTTCCATCGCAATTTCAGCAGCCATCATAGTTTGCTTTTGATTGCCTCCTAATAATTCGGTGAGTGCCGCAGCAGCCATGGCAGAAGAAACACCAATTTCTGCTTGACATCCTCCCATGGCAGCAGAAATAGTAGCCCCATTTTTAAATAATATACCAATGGCACTAGCGGTTAATAAAAAATTAGAAACCGTTTCTGCATTTTTCTTTTCTGAAAATAATAAAGCATATAATAAAACGGCAGGCACTACTCCAGCAGCCCCATTGGTAGGAGCCGTGACTACTCTTCCAAAAGAGGCATTCTGCTCGTTCACAGCTAAAGCAAAACAACTTACCCAGTCTAGGATGGTTGAGAAATTCTGTCCTGTATTTTTGATGGCGTCCATCCACTCATTCATATTTGAATAGCTGGCTCCATTTAATAATTTTTTATTTAAAGCAAAAGCCCTTCTTTGCACAAATAAACCTCCTGGCAGTTCTCCTTCAGTATGGCATCCCTTATATATACAGGTTAACATTATTTCCCAGATATGATCTAAGGCAGGAGATACTTGAATTTCTTCTCTAATCGTTTTCTCATTTTCTTTGACAATTTCACAAATAGGCAGTCCCGTTTTAATACACCAATGTAATAACTCATCGGCATTTTTAAAATCGAAAGGAACTTCCGCCTCCTTTGCATTATTATTTTGTGAAATTGTATGATAAGTAATCTTATTATCTTTCTCAATTTGCTCTTCAATAAACCCACCCCCAATAGAGTAATAAGTATAAGTATGTTTTTCAGCACCAATAGTTACAATAAATTCTACACCATTGGGGTGATGCGGTAGTAATTTATCTTTTAAAAATTGTAAATCATTTTCAAGATCAAATTCAATACTTACCCTTTTATCAACAACAATTTTTTTATTTATTTTAATTGCTGCAATAGAAGGCTCAATTAAATCGGTATTGGTCGTTATGGGATCCTTCCCCATCAGTCCCATCATCACGGCCATTGCAGTTCCATGTCCTTTACCCGTTTTCGCTAAGGAACCATATAATAAAACTTGAATAGATTTTACTTTATCTAGGCCAAAGAGGGTGTTTACTTTTTGAATGCAATTTTTTGCAGCAAGCCAAGGGCCTAAGGTATGAGAGCTTGAAGGCCCCACCGATATTTTAAACATATCAAAAACTGAAATAAACTTTTCCATAGGCTG
>CALPSK010000087.1 GCA_943326215.1 Sediminibacterium ginsengisoli
ACTATTGTTAGCTCTAGTACAAAAGATGCCGTATTTCCTTACCGTTTAAATGATAAGCCTAATACTTATGCAAATTTAACTGCTAACCAATTATTATTTAATATTGGTTACGGAATAAGATTCTAAGTAATTAGATAAAAAGAGAATAGCTTAAAAATTATAAAACTATAAGACTAAAAGAGACCAAGTCTATAAGAATTCAAACTTCTACCTATAAAAAAACCTTCCCAATTTTGGGAAGGTTTTTTTATGAGATCTTAGGTTATAAAGTCTTTCCTATTTTAAATCAGCTGTCTTTAATCCTTGATTCACTTTAATATCTGTGTACTTAACATTTATTTTCATTTGACCCATATCGATAAGCTGCTCTGAAGAAATTTGAACGCCATTCACAGTTTGATAACCAGTATAAAATTGTTGTTGCGTCATAGTGCCTCTTCCAGGCACTTCTTCCGATTTTGAAGTCTTTACTAATAAGAAAGTTTTAGCATCATAAAAACGATGTGATACTTTTTTAGAAGGGGTTGTTACTTCAAGATCAATAGCTTCTTTACCATCTACTTTTTCTCCACCTACAATTTTCAAACTATATCCTTTTGTTAAAAACAATTGCTCTGGCGCAATAGAAGCAGACTCATCTAAGCCCTCTTTTAAATCATCTGTCATTGGAGCTTCCTGTCCTTGTTGCGTAATAGAGTATTTACCATTCACTACTGCCTGTCTCATAATAGCCATACCCCCCATTGACATGGTCGTAACTGAATTGCCTGGCATTACAATGGTTTGCTTCATTTCTAAAGACTGTCCCATTATATTAGCCGTTCCTTTTAATTGAACATCTTTCACATTGTCTAAAGCTTCTTTAGTTCCAATAGCTGCAATGGCTTTTTCCATTAATGCAGTAGGCGTTAAGCTAGCATCTGCTTTAACTTCAGTTGGTGCAGCTACTTCATTACCTTCAATATCAAAATATTTTACTGGGCCATATTTTTCTAAGCCTTTAGCAATTTGTTTGGCATTACCTACAATCACAATATGCATTTTAGAAGGGTTCAATAAAGCAGTCGCCACCTCTTGTACTTTTTGAGCATCTACTGCTGCTAAATTGGTTAAGTATTTTTGATAATAATCTTCAGGTAAATTATTTACAGCTATAGATAAAGCAAAATTAGCAATAGTATTAGGGCTTTCTAAAGAACGCGCAAAGCCACCCGCTAAATAATTCTTCATACGACTTAATTCAGTATCACCCACTTTTGTATTACGAATAATATTTAATTCATATAATATTTCTTGAATAGAGCTATCTGTTTTTTCATTTCTAACAGAAGCCTCAGCGCTAAACATACCTATTTGTTTACTAGGAGAGATAGATGAGTAAGCACCATAAGTAAAGGCATGCTTCTCACGTAAGTTGGCGAATAATCTTCCAGAGAAACCACCTCCTAATATATTATTCATCACATTAGAAGGGATATCATTGGGTGATCCTTTTGTTAGATTCACTGTAGTAGCAATAGCTACCACGCTTTGAACAGAGGCGGGTCTATCCACAATAGCTACATAAGTTGTAGCAGGAATAGCTGGCTTCTCATATATAGGTCTTGCATACACACCCTTAGCCCATGAACCAAAATTCTTTTCAGCAAGTAATTTGGCATTGGCTGGATCGATATCTCCTACAAATACTAAATAAGCATTATTAGGAATCCAATAGGTTTTGATAAAGTTTTTTACATCATCCACTTTAATCGCATTCACTGTTTTTACAGTCGTGATTTCTCCAAATGCATGGTTAGCACCATACACTAATTTCTTCATTACATTATTAGAAATAGCATCTGCATCATCTTTATTTGATTCAATTCCAGAAATAGTTTGCTTTCTTACTTTCTCTAATTCATCACTAGATAAAGCTGGACGCAAAATTACTTCCGCCATTAACTCCATTAATTTAGGGAAATTAGTTTTCAATGAACTTACTGATGCACTTTGACTAGATGTAAATAAACTACCTCCTAAAAATTCAACCGCTTCGTCTAACTCCGCTTTTGACTTAGTAGCAGTTCCTCTTTTAAGTAGTTGTCCTGACATATCGGCTAAACCTGCTTTATCGCCTTCTTTAAAACCATCTACGTCTAAAGCTAGTGTAGCAGTGACTTTTGGGAGTTTGGTATTTTTCACTACAAATACTTTCAAGCCATTGGCTAAAGTAAATTTAACAGGGCTAGCCACTTGAATTAAAGGTGCCTTAGCTGGCGCGGGCGACTTCGTTCTATCTACTGATTGTGCCATTGAAAGTAAGGGCACAAATAATAAAATACTGTATATATATTTTTTCATAAAATTATTTTTTTGATGCTATGAATAGCCTTAATTATTTAGTTGTTTTTTCTTTTGGTAAATAATGAAGCACTACCCTGTTCTCTTTATTCAAATATTTTTTAGCCACTTTTAAAACATCTTCTCTAGTGACTTTATTGTATTTATCTAACTCGGTATTAATTAAATTTGCATCACCAAAATACACTTCATTATTCGCTAAGCTCTCAGCAATACCTGCCATCGTTGCTTTGCTATCTACTAATTCAGTGGTAATTTGGTTTTTCACTTTTTGAAATTCACGCTCTCCTACAAGTCCCAACTTTAATTCATTCACTACACTATCCATACTTGCTTCTAAAGTTTCTACTTTAACACCCATATTGGCAATCGTCAATGCAATAAATAAGCCATCGTCTTCATTGAAAAAAGGAACCGACTGAGCCGCTACTGCTAATTGCTTGTTATCTACCAAGGTCTTATTCATTCTAGAAGAAGCTCCTCCAGATAAAATAGTAGATAATACATTGAAGGCATAATACTCATCCCCACCTTGCTTAGGCGCACGGTAAGCATGGAAAATAGCTGGTAACTGAATGTTATCATATATATTATCACGCACTTCCCCACCCAAAGGAGGTTCTTTAATACTAGGTCTATTAATGGGTAATGTTCCTTTAGCAATAGGGCCAAAATAAGATTCTATTTTTTTCTTTAATTCAGGGATATTGATATCTCCTGCAATAGATAAAACACAATTATTCGGTACATAATAAGTTTTATAATATTGAATGAACTCTTCTAGTTTGGCAGCATTTAAATGATCCATACTTCCAATAGGCGACCATTGATAAGGATGCACTTTATATGCTCTCTTTAACATTTCAGTTAAAAAAGAACCATAAGGACGGTTATCCATTCTTTGACGCTTTTCTTCTTTCACCACTTCGCGTTGTGTATTCACTCCAATTTGTTCAATTTTAGCATGCATCATACGCTCACTCTCTAACCAAAGACCAAGGTCTACTTGGTTAGAAGGAAGTAATTCATAATAAAAAGTACGGTCTTGAGAAGTATTTGCATTTAAAGCACCACCCGCATTGGTGACATACTTATCAAACTCACCTCTTTTAATATTTTCTGAACCTTCAAATAATAAATGTTCAAAGAAATGCGCAAAGCCTGTTCTTGCAGTGTCTTCATTTTTTGAACCTACATGATATAATGCCGTTACTGCTACTACGGGTGCAGAATGGTCTTCATGTAAAATAACTTTTAACCCGTTAGGTAAGGTATATTTTTCAAATTTAATGGTTTGGCTTTTTGCCAAAGTCCCAGTCATTAAAAAAAGACTTACCAATAGGAAGCTTCCTAATTTTTGCATACTTGTATTTTTAAAATAAAATGTAATGAATATACCACTGTATCAATGGCTATATTATGGGATAAAATTAACAATAATTTGAATGGATTTAGTTTCTAATATGTTAATTTCTAGAAATCTTATACTATTTTAATAAAACCTGATCGGGCTCCACAGTAGATGCGTTAAACCAAGTAATAGAAGGGTCTCGCTTAAACCAGGTCATTTGGCGCTTAGCGTAATGGCGGGTATTTTGCTGAATATTTTCAATCACTTTTTCCTTGCTTATTTTCTGCTCGAAATAGTCCTTCCATTCACTATATCCAACTGTTTGTAATGCGTTTAAATGCGCAAATGCTTCTAAACTTTTTACCTCATTTTCCAAACCCTCTTCGACCATAGTAAGTACTCTTGTATTAATTCTATCATACAATTCCTCTCTAGGTAATTCAAGGCCAATTTTCACAATTTTAAAAGGTCTTTCAACCGCTTTTTTATTTTGAAAACTTATAATGGAAGAGCCAGTTCCTAGCATTACTTCTAAGGCGCGCATTAATCGCTGCGGGTTTTTTTGTTCTCCCTTCTCCCAATACTGTGGGTCTTTTACCGATACTTCTTTTTGTAACCACCTCATGCCTAATTTCTCATACTGTGCAATAATATTTTCTCGAATTTCAGCATCAATAGCTGGTATTAAATCTAAGCCTTCACAAAAAGCTTTAATATATAATCCCGTTCCGCCTACCATTACAATAGCATCTTTTGTAGAAAATAAACTCTCTACTTTATCCATGGCCCAATTTTCAAAATAAGAGGCATTGATATTTTCAGTAATTGAATGTGATGCAATAAAATGATGAGTTACCGCCTTTAATTCATCTACGCTTGGTCTAGCCACTCCAATATTCATTTCTTTATAACACTGTCTTGCATCTGCTGAAATAATTTCTGTATTAAATGCTTTGGCAAGTGCAATCGCAAAGCTTGTTTTTCCAACAGCTGTAGGACCCACCACTATATAAACGGTTTTAGACAAAATCTTGAACTAATTTAAATTTGAAATAAATAACTAATGTGAATTATAGAACTAAAAAGCTTCTCCTTCGAAAAACTCAGAACCAGACTCATTGTCCTGCTTGTTGTCATCAGCGTCTTCTTCTTCATCAGATGCATCCGCATCTTCTTCTCTATCATCAGACGCATCCGCATCTTCTTCTCCTTCTTCACCAAATCCATCAGCGGCCTCATTTAAATCATACTTCTCTTCAATATCTGCAAACTTTTCACCCAGTAAACCCTTGGTGCCATATTGCATAGGACCCACTCCTTCAATACGTGAAACTAATGGATAT
>CALPSK010000088.1 GCA_943326215.1 Sediminibacterium ginsengisoli
ATGATTTTTTTCATTTGGTTGATTTTTTTGATTATATAATTTAGATTAATTACTTTTTATTTAGAATGTATTTATACCTACCGGTCTTTCAAATTTTGCTTTATAAAAGAAAGTCAAATATAGTCAAATGATTGGAAATTGGTTGAATAGCAAATTAAATTATAGTAAATGAAAATTACGGATGTAATTGATGTTAAAGGTTTGGTCGTTGCTCCTCGTTTTATAGATACGCATGTTCATGGCAGATCTAATCAAGAACAGGAGTTTCAATTTCATAATGGACTCACTACCACTTTAAAACTGCAGGTACATTTTCAAGGGTCTTAGGAAAATAGGTAAGAGAAGATAAAGCGATAGATTTAAATAACCAAGTTCCTTTTAAATTTCTTGTAGTTAGTAATCAATTCTGATATATAACCTTGTCTATCTGTTTTCATGGTCGTTCTGGCTTCCTTGGTATAAGTAGTACCTAAATGATCAAAGAAATGTTTAGTAGAAAAAATGGCCATTTCAACCATAATAGGAAATGTATCTAAGCCTCTTTTTTCTAATAAATAATAAACGCTTTTTTTATTAAGATTGCCTCTTGTCTTACTCAAAAATCCAAGCTCTTCCAATTTTTTTAACCTGTTAGCTAACATTTTACTAGGCATGCTTTCTGGTGATTGTTGAAATTCATTAAACAAAGATTTATGACCCCAAATCATATCTCTTAAAATTAATAAAGTCCACTTGTCTCCAATAATATCAAGGCTAGTAGCCACTGGGCAAATGGAACGGAAGGAAACACTGTTTGGCATAACTAAAAATTAATTAGCGAAAGTACAATTAATAATTTAATAATACTAGATGCTAAAAAATTTATATATAATTAAATATCAATAGCTTGGTGGTAATTAAGTAATTTTAATTTCGGTATTTAATACAAAAAAGCCCCTCAAAATTTCGAGGGGCTTTTCATTTTTTAAAAATAAATTAGCGCTTAGTAAACTCTCCCTTTGTGTTTACTGACATTATTAAATTCCAAGTAACAGATTTATGAAAAGCTCCTGTTCCGCCTATCAATTTTCCTATTTCACTTAAATCAGGAATAGTGGGTGGAGTAGACCAACCACCATCTAATACATCTTCATAATTTGTATATCCATCAGCAGATACATAATTCCAATCATAGCCAGTTCCTACCGGAGATACTACATTAGATGTAGACCAAGTCTTTTGATTCACTGCACCTGAAGTCATTGATTTTTTAATAAAGCCTCCCCAAACCTTAGTTTGCAATTGATTCATTTTTGCTACATCAGATACCTTAGAGTAATTCATTTTTATAAAATTACGCTTGCCCTCCACTGACTCGTAGTTAGACATATTTAACATTACCATTGCAACTCTATGATCGTCAATATTTAGACCTCTTTTAACGAAAACGGCCTCGTCTTTACCCATTGATGCGAATACTTTTTGTGCACCATAATCAAATGTTGCACTTAAATCATGCATGTTTTGTTTACCTCCAACAGTTATTAAAAAAAGGATATTTGGCTCTGATTCAGGACCGCCAACTCTTTCTAACATATTCCAGCTAGTTAACTTGCCTTCTTTAACTAAAACTTGTGCTACTTTACTCCAAAAGTGTTCTTCGTTTTCTAACATAACCTTTAAGTCTTTACCAGTTACTTTTCTATAATCATGCATTACATAATAGGGCTGTGTTAGTTGTGCAAAACTCATCATACAAATAAGCATGGTGACTACTAGAGATACTGTTTTTTTCATAGTTTATATTTTTGGTATATATAAATATAGGTTTCTTTTTGAAACTAAAATATTTATACAACAAAAAAGCCCCGAACAAATGTTCGGGGCTTGTGGCACCACCCGGGCTCGAACCGGGGACACAAGGATTTTCAGTCCTTTGCTCTACCAACTGAGCTACAGCGCCATCCTTTAGTTCATTTTAGTCTTACAACCTTTATGAACCGGGGAGCAAATATAGGCCAGGCGGCCTTAAATAGCAAAAAATATGGATTCTTTATTGAAAATCAGTCATTTACTAAGCCGAGGTAGCCACTATAAAAAAGGAGATAATAATTAAGGCTAGTCCCATCCACTGCTTGGGGCTTAACCTTTCTTTAAAAAAGAAGTAGCCAATTAGCACCGATAAAAGCTGGCTACTAATAATTAAAATATTAATGACCATGATGGGCAAGTACTGATAAGATATATTAATAGCGAGACCACCTGACACTAGTAATAAACCCAATTTTAAATAAGTGAAAATATGTTTTGCACTTATATAATTAAATAAGTTTTTTAATAAGCCATCGCGTATGACTAATACCAGTCCGAATAACATAGCGGTGGTTTCAATCACTAAACTAAAACCAAGTGGCCCCCACCAACTTATTGGATAAGTATAGAGTGCATAGGAGCTACCCCAAAAAAAGCTTGCGAGTACTCCATACAACATTCCATTTTTTTGTTCACTAACACTTGCATTTTCTTTTCCTTGAAAATATAATAGTAGTAAGCCTGCTGTTGAAAATATAAACGCGTATAAATAATTCGCCTTCCAAACTTCACCTACAATAAATACAGCGGTTAATATCGTAAACAATTTTATCGCAGATACAGGCACCACAATGCTTACAGGCGCTCGTTGTATGCCTCTTAAAAAAAATACTAGTCCGAAAATATTAAATACACTTAGTGCAATAGTTAATAAAAAAGGATTGCCGAAACTTAAAGTATGCACTGTCCATCCTTTAAAAAAAGCATGCTCTCTAAAACCAAAATATAAGATGGAGAATATAGTGGAAGCAAATATGCCTCTATAAAACATACCAATTTGATAAGGTATTGTCTGTGTTACTTTTTTCCAATAAGCATTACTTACCGCAAAACAAAGCGCGCCAATTAAGACAAATAAAATTCCCATTATTAATATTCACAATTTTTCGGCGTACGCGCAAATGGAATTACGTCTCTAATATTGGTCATGCCTGTAACAAATTGTATCATTCTTTCAAAACCTAAACCAAAGCCCGCGTGCGGAACGGTTCCAAATCTTCTGGTATCTAAATACCAGCTCATGTCCTCTAAAGGTATATGCATGGCCTTCATTCTAGCTTCCAGTTTGTCTAAACGCTCTTCTCTTTGAGATCCACCCACAATCTCTCCAATGCCTGGCGCAAGTATATCCATGGCTGCCACTGTTTCCTTGCCTGGCTCACAACCATCGTTCATACGCATATAAAATGCTTTAATCGCCGCTGGATAACCCGTAACAATAACTGGTTTTTTAAAGTGTTGCTCTACTAAATATCTTTCATGCTCACTTTGTAAATCTATTCCCCACTTCACTTCGTATTGAAATTTCTTTTTCTTATAGTGATTACTATTTAATAAAATATCAATGGCTTCTGTATAAGTAATGCGTTCAAAATTATTGTTCACCACTAATTCTAATTTTTCTCTTAAACCAAGGCCGCTTCTTTTTTCAGTAGGTAGTTGTTTTTCTTCTTCCGCTAAACGCGCATCTAAAAAATCAATATCCTCTGCATTATTTTTTAATGCATAATTAATTAAATATTTAATGAAGGCTTCGGCTAAGTTCATGTTATCCTCAATATCATAAAAAGCCATTTCAGGTTCAATCATCCAAAACTCTGCTAAGTGTCTTGTGGTGTTTGAATTCTCTGCACGGAAGGTGGGACCAAAAGTATAAATCTCTGAAAAGGCCATGGCGCCTAGCTCTCCTTCGAGTTGACCACTCACTGTTAAGTTCGTTCCTTTACCAAAAAAATCTTGTGTATAATCAATTTCACCCTTATCATTTTTTGGAGCGCCTTCTAAAGGAAGTGTGGTTACTTTAAACATTTCTCCTGCACCTTCTGCATCTGAGCTTGTAATAATAGGTGTATGTAAATACACAAATCCTCTTTCGTTATAAAATTGATGTACTGCAAAAGCAAGTGCATGTCTTAATCTAAATACCGATCCGAAAGTATTAGTACGAAAACGCAAATGCGCTTTCTCTCTTAAAAATTCTAAAGAATGTTTTTTAGGTTGTAAAGGAAATTTCTCTGCATCACTGTCGCCTAAAATTTCAAGGGTCTTTGCTTTGACTTCTACGCTTTGCCCCTTACCTAAACTTTCCACCACGGTGCCCACTATTTTTAAGGAGGCGCCTGTGGTTACGCGTTTTAATATCGCTTCATCAAATTCTCCCAGTGTGGCCACAATTTGAATATTCGCATTCGTGCTTCCGTCGTTAAGGGCTATAAACTGATTGTTTCTAAAAGTACGCACCCATCCCATTACCACCACTTCGGTCCCCGTGGGCGTGCCCGACAACAATTGCTTTATTTTGATTCTATCGTTGAACATGTTTCTGATTTCGAATGGCAAAGATAATCGGTTTCTAGGGCCAAATACCCTGTTTTAGGTATAAAAACAGATAAAAAATTGTTTTTTTGTTAAAAAATCTGCTTAACATTGCAGTAGCAACGAGCAAATTGATTCTTTTTAATGTTGATAGCTCGCTACCCCCATTCCCAATATACAATTTACGGTCTCAATTATTTCGACCGAAATTTCAAAAAGCGTTCAAATAAGCCCAAATCTTGATTCGATTTTTAAATAAACCATAGTTCAAAGTGCCAGAAAAAGACGAAAAACCAAAAAGGGGACGTAAACCCGTTGCAGCTGCCCCAGCCGCAAAAAAAGCAGTAGCCTCTAAAAAAGCCGAACCTGCAAAAAACAATACTGAAGACGATAAGGCTTCTAAAATTGCCCAAGCATTATTTGGTGATGAAAGTGCAGCAAGTAGCCAAGCGGCGACTGCCCCAAATAGTGAAACCAATGCATCTGCTCAAGCACCGGCTTCAGCAGATCAAGCAAGCAATGGTGGCGCTCCCAATGGAGGACCGAATGGTGGACCTAACTTACCTGCTCAGCGTTATCCTCAACCCAAAAAAGAACCTGTATTTAGTGTAGAGTTCGATGGCGTGATTGAGTCTGAAGGTGTTTTAGA
>CALPSK010000089.1 GCA_943326215.1 Sediminibacterium ginsengisoli
CTTTTACTGCTTGGTCTGCTGCTTCATAAGTTAATGTTCCACTTTTTGAAACAATACCAATCTTTCCTTTTTTGAAAATAAAACCTGGCATGATTCCTACTTTAGCTTCTTCCGCTGTAATGACACCTGGACAATTAGGTCCTATTAATCGAGTTGTTTTTCCTTGTAAGTAATTTTTTACTTTCACCATGTCTTGCACTGGAATACCTTCCGTAATACAAACTACTAATGCAATACCTGCATCAGTGGCTTCCATAATGGCATCCGCTGCGAATGCAGGAGGTACAAATATGATACTCACATCCGCGCCTGTTGTCTTAACAGCATCTGCAACAGTATTGAATACAGGTTTTTCTAAATGCTTTGAACCACCTTTTCCTGGGGTTACACCACCTACTACATTGGTACCATATTCAATCATTTGAGTGGCATGGAAGGTTCCTTCAGTACCGGTAAAACCTTGTACGATGACCTTTGAATTTTTATTGACTAATACTGACATCTGGGCTATTTTGTTATTTGTGGCGCAAAAATAGGCTAATCGAGGTTTTTTTACACTTATTTTACAACAAAAATTGAAGGTTTTTTTATAAATGGCTTTCATGTGCTACTTTTGCCGTTCTCTCAGACAAATTAAAAAAAACAATTATGGCAACAACTTCAGACATCAGTCGTGGAATGATTCTAAAATTAGATGGTAACTTATACTCTGTAGTAGAATTTGGTGAAAACAAAACCGCTCGTGCAGCAGCTAAAATATGGGCTAAATTAAAAGGGGTGGACAATAAAAGATCTATTGAAAAAACATGGAATAGCGGTGAGAACATATATCCCGTGCGTGTAGAGAAGAAGGCTTTTCAATACTTATATAAAGATGACAACGGCTATAACTTAATGAACAATGAGACTTTTGAGCAAATTGCGATGGCCGAGGAAATGATCGACGCCCCTCAATTTTTAATTGACGGTGCAGAAGTATTTGTATTTATGAATACTGAAACCGAACTTCCTATTGGAGCAGAGCTTCCAGAAAAGATAGACGTTAAAATTACCTATTGTGAGAACGGTGTGAAAGGGGATACCGCCACCCGTGCCCTAAAAGCTGCTACGATTGAATCGGGAGCGACTGTAATGGTGCCTTTGTTTGTTAATGAGGGAGAGAAGATTAAGATTAATACCAAAAATGGAGAATACGTAGAACGAGTTAAATAATTTACCTAGGCCTATAGAAAATTAGGCCCTGTAAATTATTTCTCTAATGATTTTAAAAATGTCCCGAAGCTTCGGGACATTTTGTTTTCTAGCCTTAAAACAGGCTTAAAATACCTAAAAATGCCCCCGATTGATCGGGGGCATTTTTGGTTAAAAAAGCCCATTTTTAATAAAAAAAGCCCTTTTTTTAGCGAAAATCCATAAAAAAACCCCAATTTTACCCAAAATTGCTAAACATGGACTTGAAACAAATTCACGATTTAATTAAGGTGGTTAATAAGAGTAATATCGGAGAGATAAGCATCGAAGATAAAGACGGAAAAGTAACCATTAAACAAAAAGAAGAGCATGTAACAGTAAGCTCGGTACCTGCAACTTATGCTGCAGCCCCAGTTGCTATGGCAGCTCCTTCTGCAGCTAGTCCTGCTACGCCAGCCGCTCCAGCTGCGGCAGTTGCCACTAATTTATTGACTATTAAAAGTCCAATGATTGGAACTTTTTATAGAAAAGCAGCTCCTGATAAGCCACTTATGGCTGAGGAAGGAACAGTAGTAGCTCCAGGTAAAGTGGTATGTATAATTGAAGCGATGAAGCTTTTCAATGAGATTGAAAGTGAAGTCAAAGGAACCATTGTGAAAGTTTTGGTAGAAGATGCCAGCCCAGTGGAGTATGACCAACCTTTATTCTTGGTTCAACCAGAATAAACCTCACCCATTTTCAAATTTTAATTCAGAAAAATGTTCAAAAAGATTTTGATAGCCAATCGTGGCGAAATTGCTTTACGTATTATTAGAACCTGCAGAGAAATGGGCATTAAAACAGTGGCCGTTTATTCGACAGCAGATAAAGATAGTTTACATGTAAAGTTTGCCGATGAAGCTGTTTGTATTGGAGGTCCTAAAGGACAAGAATCCTATTTAAATATTCCACATGTTATGGCGGCCTGTGAAATTACCAATGCCGATGCAGTGCATCCGGGTTATGGTTTTTTAGCAGAGAATGCAAAGTTTGCGCAAATATGTGCCGACCACGGTATTAAATTTATTGGACCAACCCCTGATATGATTAATAGCATGGGTGATAAAATCACTGCTAAAGAAACCATGATTAAAGCCGGTGTCCCTGTGGTACCAGGTGGAGAAGGTTTATTAGAAGATGTAAATGCTGCTAAAAAATTAGCCAAAGAAATTGGATATCCAGTTATTATCAAAGCCACTGCAGGTGGTGGTGGTAAAGGAATGCGTGTGGTATGGAATGAAGGTGAAATTGAAAAAGCATACGATACGGCTAAAATGGAAGCAGGTGCAAGTTTTAAAAATGATGGTTTGTACATGGAGAAATTTGTGGAAGAACCAAGACATATAGAGATACAAGTAGCAGGAGACCAATACGGTAATGTTTGTCATTTGAGTGAGCGTGATTGTTCTATTCAAAGAAGACATCAAAAATTAGTAGAAGAATCTCCTTCACCCTTTATGACTCCAGAACTTCGTCAAAGAATGGGAGAGGCTGCTATTAAAGCAGCCAGCGCTATTAATTACGAGAGTGTTGGTACGGTAGAATTTTTAGTAGATAAGAATCGTAATTTTTATTTCATGGAAATGAATACGCGTATTCAAGTGGAGCATTGCGTTACTGAAGAGGTAGTAAGCTATGACTTAATTAAGGAACAGATAAAAATTGCAGCAGGTGAAAAAATTTCAGGCCGCAATTACGAACCACAATTGCATGCTATTGAATGTCGTATCAATGCAGAAGATCCGTATAACGACTTCAGACCTTCACCAGGAAAAATAACAGTATTGCATACCCCAGGCGGTCATGGTGTGCGTGTTGATAGCCATGTATATGCAGGCTATGTCATTCCTCCTTATTATGATTCTATGATTGGTAAATTAATCACCGTGGCGCAAACCCGTGAAGAAGCTATCAATACAATGTATCGTGCCTTGAGCGAGTATGTGATTGAGGGTGTGAAAACAACTATTCCATTCCATTTACAATTAATGCAGAACGAAGATTTTAGAAAAGGAAACTTTACAACTAAGTTCCTCGAAACTTTTAAGATTAAATAAATTTTATAATATTAATTTTTCGCTCGCTCTGCCAGGTGCTCGAAAGCTCGCTCAAAATTGTATTACAAAATTATCATTACTTTATAAAAAAAGCCCCCGAATTATTGGGAGCTTTTTTTTATTTGGAGGAAGGGGAAGCTAAATTTTTCTTTTAGTTTTACTAAGCCACTCAGCAGATATGCCAATAAATTCAGCAATATATTTAGAAGGAATGTTTTTAATAACTGGATTACAATTATCTATCAAATAATTGTAAAGTTCCTCTTTAGAAAAAGCGTTAATCATTTTTCTTAATGCACTTTCTTGTTTTAATGCATTAACAATAATATAATTATTAAAGAAATTGGCAAGGTCTTGATTGTCTGTATTTACGCGCTCTAAATCATTTTTTGTGAATTGAATAACTAAGGAGTCTTTAATGGCTAATAAATCGGTATTTGTTTTCTCTCCTGTAAAATAACTATCCTCACAAGACATAAAAGGATTAAAATCATCTAAGAAGAAATTTTGTGTTCTACTTTTTTTAGTTTGTGGATTGTAAACCCTAGAAATAAACCCTCCTTCTAAAATAAAAAATCCTTTATCGCAAACATCACCCAATTGAATAAGCTTAGTTTTTTTCTTAACGACTAGAATTTTTCCAACTGCCATTAGTATATTGATGGATGCCGGCTTGATCTTATTGTTTAGTAAAAGCTCAATTAATTTAAGATTGGAGTTTTTTTTCTTAGTCATGTCATTCAAAGATGAGGTATAAATGTAATATTATAGAACAAAATCTAAAAATATTGAATTAGTTCAAGAAATATCTAATAAAATTCATTTAAAAGAAGATATGGGCATATGTAAAATTTACTAAGTATAATTTCGGTATTTATACTAAAATTCAATGAAAACAAGCACTTCAAGGGTCTTAATCATATTATTAATAAATCTTTTTTATTTGAATATGGGGTTTGCTCAAGACCTAAATACAAAACAAAAAGATAGTGCCTACTTAGTAAATCCTAGTCAAGAGCGTATTCGAAAAATTAAAAAATCGTTTGCTAAAACCTTTATCAATTTTGTAGGTAATGACGTTTCCTTGTTTGGAACATTGGTTTTGTCTAAACAAGACATTAATGACAATGGCATTACTGCCCCTCTAAATTACTTGTACAATACGGTTAATAGCAACACCTTTAACCCAGGATATAGTGGGGGATTTAGAATTGATGGTATATACAAAGAAAAGCACCGATATTCTTTAAGTTTTGCATTAAACAGAATTACCCCTGGTAATTACTACCAAAACAAACATAGTTTGTCTCCCTTCATAGACGATTTTACGCATTTTAAGGCGGATAATAATTTTACAACACTAAGTGTATCGGCTCATTATAAGAAGCTACTACCCGTGAATGCAATGAACAAGTACAAGTTTTACGCTGTATTTGGTCCAAGCTTCGATTATAAAATTTCAAGTATTAGTAGTGAGAACTTGATTAATGAAGCTGGAAACAGAGCCATTATTAATGGAGATTTTGGAGCTGAGTTTGATAACAAGGGCTACTATGTATTATTTGCGCATTATAAATTGGGCTCCAATTTATTTCAATCAACCGTGCCAGTGCAATTAAACCGTTTTGAGATAGGTATGAGCATCAAAACAAAGGATTTATTCTAAACCTAAAAGTTAAATCGAACTATAACAAAAAAAGATATTTCAAAATGAAAACTTTATATACTTTATTC
>CALPSK010000090.1 GCA_943326215.1 Sediminibacterium ginsengisoli
AATATTTTCACTCAGTTCAAAGACAAAAAAATTAATTTATTAGCACCCGTGGTGCGTGGACGAAAGGGACATTATCGAGAATTATTTGAAGAAATTAGAAAGAAAGGCTTTGTGAAAGCAAGGGTAGATGGAGAGATTATTGAGCTTAGACCTAAATTCCAAGTCGACCGTTATAAAATACACGATATTGAAATTGTGATTGACCGTATTCCAGTGACGGATGCAATGAAAACAAGACTAGGTGAAAGTGTAGCCCAATGTTTAAAAATGGGCAAGGACTTACTTTTTGTTTTAGAAGAAGGTAAAACGAAATTGGTACAATACTCTAAACAATTAATGTGTGAGACCACAGGTTTAAGTTATGAAGAGCCTTCTCCTAATAGTTTTTCATTTAACTCACCTTATGGAGCCTGTCCAAACTGTAAAGGTTTAGGCAATGTATATGCCATTGATATGAGTTTGCTATTGCAAGACCATACATTAAGTATTAATGAAGGGGCCATTCACCCTTTGGGAGAAGCAAGAGAGGCAAGTGTATTTAATCAAATCAAATTATTCGCAAGAAAGCATAAAATAAATTTAGACAAAGCACTTAAGGATTTATCTAAAGAACATTTGAATTTAATTTTATTTGGAGATAAAAATATTTCTTCTACTTTGGACATGGACTTAAACGATGAGAACATTCCCAATGAATATACAGGCAGCTATGAAGGTATTGTTCCCATGATGAAAAGATGGTTTACTTCTTCTCAAAGCACCGACCAGTTAAAAGCTTGGGTGGAAGGCTATATGGAATTAAATACTTGCCCCACTTGTGAGGGAGCAAGACTGAGAAAAGATAGTTTATGGTTTAAAGTGAATGATAAAAATATTGCAGCTTTAAATGATATGCATTTAGACGCTTTACAGGAATGGTTTAAAAAAATACCTGCGAAGCTGGATAAAAAAGATACTCAAATTGCATCTGGAATTTTAAAAGAAATTGACGACCGTATTTCTTTTTTAATGAATGTAGGTTTGGCGTATTTGTCTTTAAGTAGGCCTTCTAAATCCCTTAGTGGGGGCGAGTCTCAAAGAATTCGCTTGGCCACCCAAATTGGTTCTCAATTACAAGGCATTACTTATATTTTAGATGAACCTTCTATTGGACTTCACCAACGCGATAACCAACGCTTAATTACTGCGCTTAAACAATTACGCGATATTGGTAATACTGTTTTAGTAGTGGAGCATGATAAAGATATTATGATGGCTGCCGATTATTTAGTGGACATTGGCCCTAAAGCAGGAATTCATGGTGGCCATATTGTAGCACAAGGCACGCCAAAAGAAATTATTAAATTAAAATCGGATACAGCCCTGTTTTTAGCAGGCAAGAAATTTATTGAGATTCCTGCAGAAAGAAGAAAGGGCAATGGACTAAATATTAATATTAAAGGAGCCACAGGTAACACTTTACAAAAAGTGAACTGTAGTTTTCCTTTAGGCACTTTTACAGTGGTGACGGGTGTGAGTGGAAGTGGAAAGTCTACTTTAATCAATGAAACTTTATATCCTATACTTTCTCAGTTTTGTTATAATAGCAAAACCAAGCCCATGCCATTTGTAAAAGTGGAAGGCATTGAGCAAATAGATAAAGTCATAGAGATAGATCAATCGCCCATTGGAAGAACCCCTCGTAGTAACCCTGCTACTTACTGTGGTTTTTTTACAGATATCAGAACTTTATTTGCTTCTGTGCCCGAGGCTAAAATTAGAGGCTACCTGGCAGGTCGTTTTTCTTTCAATGTAAAAAGTGGCCGTTGTGAAGTTTGTGAAGGAGGTGGAATGCGTGTGATTGAAATGAATTTCTTGCCCGATGTATATGTACACTGTGAAAAATGTGGAGGTAAGAGATACAATAGGGAAACTTTAGAAATTAGATATAAAGGAAAGTCCATTAGTGATGTTTTAAATATGACTGTTGAAGAAGCCTGTGAATTTTTCCAAGCAGTGCCTTTTATTTATAGAAAATTAAAAGTATTATTAGAAGTAGGACTGGGTTATATTACTTTAGGACAGTCGGCCGTGACCTTAAGTGGGGGAGAAGCACAACGCGTTAAATTAGCTACCGAGCTTGGTAAAAAAGATACAGGCAAAACATTTTATATTTTAGATGAGCCAACTACGGGTTTACATTTTCAAGATATTCAATTATTAATTGGGGTGTTGAACCGATTAGTAGACAGAGGTAATACTGTTTTAGTCATTGAACACAATATGGATGTGATAAAAGTAGCCGATCATATTATTGACCTAGGTCCTGAAGGTGGAAGTGGTGGAGGAATTATTCAATTTACAGGTACTCCAGAAGAGATGATCAAAAAATCAAAGACACATACTGCTAAATTTTTAGCATTGGAGATGAAGGGGTAGAGAAACTTATTTTTTAAACTAAGAAGTCTACTATTTTACTGTGCGTATCATGGGAATATGATCTATCTCGTCTTCTAAATATATATCGCCCGATTGTTCAAAACCTTGTTCGCCGTAAAACTTCTTTAAATATAATTGAGCGCCAATTTTAATGGGGCCTTTGCCAAATAATCTTTCACACTCACTAATAGAATATTGCATTAAGGCCTTGCCAATACCCAAACCTCTATGTCTCGGAGAGCCTACCACCCGGCCAATACTTTGGTAGCCGTTGTACATAATATCTTTATCGAATAATCGGGTCGTAGCTACTACTTCCTCCCCTAAATAACCAATAGTATGAAATGCTTTTTGGTCGTTATTGTCTATGTCTAAAAAAATACATTTTTGTTCTACCACAAAAACCTCGCTTCTTAATTTTAGTAAATCATAGAGTTCATTTACTGTTAGCTCGGCAAAAGTTTTAGTAACCCATCTTAGATTAGTATTTGTACTCATGAAACAAAAATAGGGATTATTCAAATAAGTATTCATATTGTTTGACTAGACGAAGGCTAGTTCTAATATGAATAAGTCCAACGATACCTGTAAAAAGAAGAAATAGTGAAACCCCTTTTAACAAAGATAAAATAAGGGCGCTAGTAATTTCTTTAGGCATAGTGGGTTGTTGTAGTAAAAATTCATCAATAAATTTTAATAAAACAAGGTCACTACTAATAAGTATACTTATCGCATTAATAAAAAATAAACTACATAAGAAAAAGCTTACATAGGCGTTTACTTTTATCCAATCTTTCAATTTTAAACTTTGCGCTACTTCTTTTTCAATACCTGCTTTTAAGAATTTAAAACTTGCAAAAGTATAAATAACTAAACATGCTAAAATAAATACCATAATTAAAGCACTGGGATTCGCTAAAGAAGAAAATAATAACACAATATCCATGAAGGCGAAAAATAAAGCAATAGGAATAAGTATATAAGAAAGTACCGTGTATAATTTTAAATTCGGAGCCATGCTTTGTATAGTATTAATCAATTATTGTTCTATTAGTATATTGTTCTTGTAGTATGCTGGTATTACACCAGTATACTGACTTGTTCTAGTCTTTTTTCAAATTCAACTTAATTTGCAATTCTTCAAATTGCTTATCGTCAATGCTGCTAGGGGCGTCTAACATTACATCACGGCCACTATTGTTTTTAGGGAAAGCAATAAAGTCTCTGATACTTTCACTTCCACCTAATAAAGCGCATAAGCGGTCAAAACCAAAGGCAATACCACCATGTGGAGGCGCGCCGTATTCAAAGGCCCCTAATAAAAATCCAAATTTATGTTGTGCTTCTTCTGGACTCATACCTAATGCTGCAAACATTTTTTCTTGAAGGGCTCTTTGAAAAATACGAATAGATCCTCCACCAATTTCATTACCATTCAATACCATATCATAAGCATTGGCTTTAATGCCCGCATAAGGATGCTCTAAATATTTAGCAGCGTCTTTAATTTCTGGTGCATTGTTAATCATAATATTGATATGATCGGGCTTAGGCGAAGTGAACGGATGATGTCTTGCTACCCAACGGTTGCCTTCTTCATCATATTCAAATAAAGGGAAGTCTAATACCCATAACAATTTAAATTCATCTTCTTTTCTAAAGCCTAATTGCTTGCCTAATTCTAATCTTAATTCACTCACTGCTTTACGCGTTCTTTCTTCAGGCCCTGCAAGTATTAAAATTAAGTCACCCGCTTTTGCATTAGAAGCAGCGGCAATGGCTTTTAATTTATCTTCTGTATAAAATTTATCTACACTACTTTTAAAGCTACCATCGGCATTGCATTTAATAAATACCATACCCTTCATGCCAATTTGCGGACGCTTCACCCACTCTGTTAAATCATCGGTTTGTTTGCGTGAATATTCACTGCATCCAGGAACGGCAATAGCTATTACTGTTTCTGCTTCGTCAAACACTTTAAAGTCGGCTCCATTAATTAGGGCTGCTTTATCTTGCTTTTCAGCAAATACATGCGCAGGCTTTTTTAAATTGCATAATTCCATACCAAAACGAATATCGGGTTTGTCATTACCATACTGCCACATGGCATCTTCCCAAGTCATTCTTTGAACGGTCTCGGTGTAATCAATATTTTTAACGTCTTTAAATATGCTTTTAATTAAACCTTCAAACATGTTTAAGATATCTTCTTGCTCCACAAAACTCATCTCACAGTCTATCTGTGTAAACTCGGGTTGTCTATCGGCTCTTAAATCCTCGTCTCTAAAACATTTTACAATTTGGTAGTATCTGTCGTAGCCACTTACCATTAATAATTGCTTAAATGTTTGTGGCGATTGAGGTAAGGCATAAAATTCACCTGGGTTCATTCTACTAGGCACCACAAAATCACGCGCGCCTTCTGGCGTAGACTTTATTAAAAAAGGAGTTTCAATATCCATAAACCCTTTTTCATGTAAATAGTTTCTAGTAGCACGGTTTACATTATATCTTATGGTTAAATTCTTTTTTACAGCGTTTCTTCTTAAATCTAAGAAGCGGTATTTCATTCTGATATCATCTCCGCCATCTGTAT
>CALPSK010000091.1 GCA_943326215.1 Sediminibacterium ginsengisoli
AGATAATATACCTGCTGTTTATGGTATTACCCGACCTGTTCAAACATGGAACCCTATAAAAATTAATTTCATGCACATGTGGTTACTTATCAAAGATGCATGGCGTACAAAGAACTTGAAAGATAAATTTACTATTTGGTTCCAACCTTTAGGCTGGCGCCCTGCAGATGTGATTGATAATTACCCTGTAGATAAAATAAAAGATGTTTACCATTTTGAAAAGTACAATACCCCGGCCTCCCCTGCTATGAAATTGTATTTATGGATACAACTATTTTGTATGCTTTTATTAGTAAGTTATTTATATGGAAATATTGTAAGCATTGGACATACCAATATATTTATTTACGGTGCTTTTATATTTGTTCAAGTGTATGCACTTACCGAATTCATGGATAGAAATAAAAATGCTTGGATTTTAGAAGGGGTAAAGAATGCACTTTGTATTTACTGGATAGCTACTACTGGAGATTGGTTTGGATCGAATCAATTGTCTACTTCTATTGCACCTATTGCGATAGTTTATTTTATAGCAAGCACAGTGGCTGTTTATTATTTTTCTAAAATTGAAAATACTGGGACAATGAAGCAGGCAAGTTCAACTGCTAAGTTATTTATTCAGGACTAACCGACATCCTTAGTAAGTGCCCCATTTACATTTCTCCAAATACCTAATGGGTTAGTATTTTGTAATGCCATAGGCAGTAAATGATTCGACCAGTTTTGAAAAGAGATAGGTCTTAACCATCTTTTAGCGGCGTTTACTCCTACTGCTGTAAATCTGCTATCGGTACTTGCAGGATAAGGGCCACCATGCACCATACTATCACAAACTTCTACACCGGTTGGCACTCCGTTTAATAAAACACGGCCAGCAATACTTAATGACATATTTAATAGCTCAGGGGCATTAGAAAAATCTAAATCGGTACCCATAATAGTTGTAGAAATTTGTCCTTGAATACTTTTCCAAACTTCTTTTAATTCATTCATGGAATTACATTGCACCAGTATAGAATAAGGACCAAATACTTCTTCTGCTAAATCGGGATTGCTTAAAAATGTTTTAGCATCCACAGTGGTTAAAACCGGGTAGCCATTATTTGAAATAGGAGTATTATTCGTTAAGCAAGTAAGTCCTTTTTGCGCTAGTGCATGAGCGCTATTTTTTAAATAAGCGGCTTCAATACCTGCATGCAACATAGCAGATGGAGCAATGGCGTTCATTTCAGTAGCCAAAGTATTTGCAAAAGTATTCAACGCTTCACTTTTAATACCTATTAAAATACCAGGGTTGGTACAAAACTGGCCCATCCCTAAAGTAATAGAGCCTGCATAATTTTTTGCAATTGTTTCTGCATTTTTTTCAAGTGCATCTTCTAGTAATAGTACCGGGTTTACAGAACCCATTTCAGCAAAAACTGCAATGGGGTTTTTTCTACTGCTTGCATAATCTAATAAAACGCGGCCTCCTGTTCTTGAACCCGTAAAACCAACTGCATAAATATTATCATCTTGCACTAAGGCCTTGCCTGTTTCAAAACTAGTATCGGTAACATGCTGAAAAACATTTTCTGGCATTTGAGTTGCTTTTGCTGCTTGCACAATGGCTTCTGCCACCATATTGGATGTAGCTAAATGTGCTGGATGCGCTTTTACAATCACAGAACAACCCACCGCAAGAGCACTGGCCGTATCGCCACCTGCAGTAGAATAAGCAAAAGGAAAATTACTTGCACCAAAAACCACTACGGGGCCAATAGGATGCATCATTTTACGAATATCTGGCTTAGGTGGTGTTTTAGTGGGAATGGCTGTATCAATACTTGCTTCTACATAATTACCTTCTTTTAACATAGTGGCAAACATGCGTAATTGAAAACAAGTTCTACCTCTTTCACCTGTTAAACGAGGCAAGGGTAAATTCGTTTCTTTATTGGCTTGCTCTAATAAGCTATCGCCCAATGCTTCAATATTTGTAGCAATGGTTTCTAAAAAATGAGCTCTTTGTAAAGGCGTTGTAAAAGCATACTGCTCAAATGCAAGTGCTGCCTTTTTGGTGATTTCAGAAATATGACTCATTAGTGTATTTGTATAAATTTATAAACTATGAAACTCAGGAAGTGTAGGTCTATTTTTTAAACCTGTATCAATAATGGATTCAATTCTTTTTCTTTCTTCTCCTTCTAAAATTAATCTTGGCTTTCTAACAGTTTCAGAACCTATACCTGCTTTCGCTTCTGCAAATTTGATGTATTGAACTAGCTTAGGATGAATATCTAATTCTAATAAAGGCATAAACCATCTGTAAATTTCTGTAGCTTCTGCAATCTTACCCGCTTTGGCTAATTTATATACGGCCACTGTTTCTGCAGGGAAGGCGCAAACTAAACCTGCTACCCAACCATCTGCGCCTACTAATATTTCTTCTAATGCTAATGTATCCACACCGCATAAAATACTAAATCTGTCTCCGAACTTATTACGCATTCTAGTGACATTGGTAACATCGCGGGTCGATTCCTTCACAGCTTGTATATTCGGTACAGACGCTAATTCAGAAAACATATCAATGGTAACTTCAATTTTATAATCCACGGGATTATTGTAAATCATAATCGGAAGTGTTGTACTAGCTGCGATATCTTTAAAATACTGCACTGTTTCACGGTGATCCGATTTATAACGCATTGGAGGAAGTAACATTAAACCCTTGGCCCCCCAGTTCTCTGCATCCTTTGCGCATTGAATGGCCACCGAAGTACTACCTTCTGCTATATTAATAACCACCGGAATTTTCCCGTCAACTATTTTAACTGTTTCTTTTACTAAGATTTCTTTTTCTGCATTGGTAAGCACACTGGACTCACCCAAAGTGCCTCCTAATATAATACCATTCACACCAGCTGCTATTTGCGCTTCAATGTTTTTGGTAAATAAAGCTAAATCTAATGTGTCATCTTTAGTAAACTTAGTAGTAACTGCGGGAAATACCCCTTTCCAATTTATTGCCATAAAATAATTTTTAGTGATGAATGAGTATTCAAATTAAGAAATATTGTCTATATATACATCAAAAGTAAAAGCAAATTAATTTCTGTAAATAGTATTAGCTGTAAATAGAATTAGTTTGTAATTCGAATTAATCAATTAATTCCCCCTCTAAATCGTAATCATAGGCCTTGGTTATTTTGACCATCACAAAATCGCCTGGCTTCAAGCGTTTGCTAGTATTAATAACCACTTCGTTGTCTACCTCTACACTATCAAATTCAGTGCGGCCTAAATACCTGCCTGCTTCTTTTTTATCTACTAGTACCTTTAAAACCAATCCTTCTTTGGCCTGGTTTCTAGCTAAACTTATTTCTTGTTGCACTTCCATAATTTCTTCAGCGCGTCTTTGTTTTTCTGCAGCAGGCACATCGTCTACTAAATCATGTGCAGAAGTATTTTCTTCATGGCTATAAGTGAATATACCCACCCTATCAAATTCATGTTCAATTAAAAATCCTTTCAATTCTTCTATATCTTCTAATGTCTCTCCAGGAAAGCCTGCAATTAAAGTAGTGCGAATAGCAATACCTGGAACGCGCTTGCGAATTTCTTTAATGAGTTCCCCCATTTCCTCACGCGTAATATTACGCTTCATAGCAGCTAGCATATTATTACTTGCATGTTGCAATGGAATATCAATGTATTTACAAATATTAGTTCGCTCTCTCATTACATCCAATACTTCTAATGGAAACTTACTTGGATAAGCATAGTGTAATCGTATCCACTCCAAGCCTTTTACATCGGCTAGTGCATTTAATAAATCGGGAAGCGCTCTTTTTTTATAAATATCTAAACCATAATAAGTTAATTCTTGCGCAATTAACATTACTTCCTTCACTCCTTTTTTAACTAGGCCTTCTGCCTCTGCCACTAATTGCTCAATGGTTTTACTTACATGCTGGCCTCTCATAAGTGGAATGGCACAGAATGAACAGGTTCTATTACAACCCTCACTAATTTTTAAATAAGCATAATGCGAAGGTGTGCTTAATAAACGCTCTCCTAAAAGTTCTGCTTTATAGTTGGCATTTAATTGATTCAACATTAACGGCAGCTCCATAGTTCCAAACCAAGCGTCCACTTCTGGAATTTCCAAGGCTAGATCGGTTCTGTATCTTTCACTTAAACAGCCTGTCACATATACTTTGTCTAATTTTCCTTTTTTCTTTAAAGCTACCTGGTCAAGTATGGTATTTACACTCTCCTCCTTGGCTTTATCAATAAAACCGCAGGTATTCACCACTACTATATTATGATCTAATTTTTTATTCTCATGCACCACCTCAATTTCATTGGCTAATAATTGCCCGCTCAGCATTTCACTGTCCACTAAGTTCTTACTACAACCTAATGTGATAATGTTTACTTTATTTTGTTTGAGCGTTTTAGACTTCATAATTATTTTATTAAAACAATACTTAAGTTATTAGTTTCTTTTTAAATTGATTATTTATTAACCTCGTTGGTAAAATGAAAGGTGATATCGGGGTTATTCGTAATTTCTGTATTCAAGAACCATTCGCTTTGTGCTAAATACACTGGCGCTTCATCTTTATCCATGGCAGCGTTTTGTTGCTTGAATCTTAAAAAGTCGTGAAGTTTGTTTTGATCCTTGGAAGTTAACCAACAAGCTTTATAAAAAGGCAGGGTTCTAAATTCACAGGCCGCTCCGTATTCTTGTAATAAACGGTATTGAATTACTTCAAATTGTAAATCACCCACACAACCAATAATTTTTTTATTTCCTCCAAACTGCGTGAATAATTGCGCCACCCCTTCATCGGTTAATTGGGTAATGCCTTTTTCAAGTTGTTTGGTTTTTAAAGGGTCTTTATTTACGAGTTCCTTAAATATCTCTGGTGAGAAAGTAGGAATACCTGTGAAATAAAATTTCTCTCCTTCAGTAAGTGTATCTCCTATTTTAAAATTA
>CALPSK010000092.1 GCA_943326215.1 Sediminibacterium ginsengisoli
CAATTCTTTCTTTAGGTTGTAAACAATTATCGCATTTGCCACAATTTTTATCTTCCCAGCTTTCTCCAAAATAATGCAGTAAGCTTCTTCTACGACAAGCGCCGCTTTCTGCAAAGGCTACTGTTTCATCAATTAACTGCGCACCCACTTCTCTTTCACTCAAAGGCTTATCTCTTAAAAAATGTTCTAGCTTAGAAACGTCTTTATGAGAATAATATAAAATACAGTTTCCCTCTAGTCCATCTCTACCAGCACGGCCCGTTTCTTGATAATAGTTTTCAATAGACTTAGGAATATTATAATGAATCACATAACGAATATCAGGCTTGTCAATACCCATACCAAAGGCAATGGTGGCCACAATAACTTGTACCTCTTCGTTTAAGAATTGATCCTGCCTATTGGCTCTTAATTTTTGATCCAAGCCTGCATGATAAGCCACTGCTTTAATTTTATTCGCAATTAATAAATCGGCGAGCTCTTCGGTGGTCTTTCTATTCAGCGTATATATAATACCACTCTTTCCTTTATGTTTTGATATATATCTAACAATACTTTTAATAGTAACTTCTTTTTTTAATTTAGGCTGCACTTCATAATAAAGGTTGGCTCTATTAAAAGAAGAAATTAAAACTTCGGGATCTCTAAGAGATAAATTTTTAACAATATCGCTTTGTACTTTAGGTGTAGCGGTAGCCGTTAAAGCAATAATGGGCACATTCGCATTAATTTCTTCCATCATTTCTTTGAGTCTTCTATACTCTGGTCTGAAATCATGCCCCCATTCAGAAATACAATGCGCTTCATCTACTGCAAAAAAAGAAACATTTAAATCGCTAAAAAAATCTAAATTTTCTTGCTTGGTTAAAGTTTCAGGCGCTACATATAATAATTTGGTTTTACCACTTAGCAAGTCGTCTTTCACCACTTTTATCTGCCCTTTATTTAAAGAGGAATTAAGAAAATGGGCCACTTCATCTTTTTCACTATAGCCGCGCACAAGATCTACTTGGTTTTTCATCAGCGCTATCAATGGCGATACCACAATGGCACAACCGGGTAGCATTAAAGCAGGTAATTGGTAGCATAAACTTTTACCACCCCCAGTAGGCATAATCACAAAAGTATCGCGACCACTCAATAAGGAGACAATAGCCTTCTCTTGAGTACCCTTAAACTCCTTGAATCCAAATTGATCCTCTAATGCTTTTAGTAATACGGCACGGCTAACTGAATTATTCTTAGCCGTAGTAATAGGAGCTTTTTTTATCGCTTTTTTGGTGGTCGCCATCTGTAATTATCTTAAAATCAGCTATTTCGGTGTAAAATAGCTATATAAGTTAGCGAATTTAATTCACTAATGTTCAACTCCTTTCATTTTTTTGCTAAAAAACTTTTTTTTAAGGATTTTTTAAAAATAGGGATGAATATGCTTGAAACGTTAACTTTGCTGATTCTTAAACCGTATATGGATAAACAAATAACCGCTATTGCCCAAAGAACGCTAGAAATTGAAGCGGCAGCCATTACTGGCTTACAAAAATTTATAGACGCCCCTTTTATAGAAGCGGTTAAAGCCATTTATAATACAGAAGGAAGATTAGTCGTAAGTGGCATCGGAAAAAGCGCCATCATTGCTCAAAAAATAGTAGCCACTTGTAACTCCACTGGAACTCCCGCTTTATTTCTACATGCAGCCGATGCCATTCATGGCGATTCGGCTATGATTCATAAACAAGACTTAGTTTTAATTATTAGCAAAAGTGGAGAAAGTCCTGAAATAAAAAATTTAGTGCAACTAGTCAATAGCTTTGGTAATTCCATTATTGCCATGGTAGGTAATACAGAGAGTTATTTAGCAAGACATGCAAAATGGATAATCAATACCACTGTTGAGAAAGAAGCCTGCGCACATAATTTAGCACCTACTTCTTCTACGACTGCACAAATGGCGATGGGAGACGCAATGGCTATCTGTTTAATGG
Source organism: Sediminibacterium ginsengisoli (assembly GCA_943326215.1). GTDB lineage: Bacteria > Bacteroidota > Bacteroidia > Chitinophagales > Chitinophagaceae > Sediminibacterium > Sediminibacterium ginsengisoli_D. The sequence continues at coordinate 1,986 of CALPSK010000092.1, forward strand.
AATTGAAAAAAATAAAGGCTAGTGATTTTGCAAAGTTTCACCCAGGAGGAAATTTAGGAAAGAGATTGACACTTACTACCGGTCAAATGGCGCAAGTAAATCCAAAACCATCAGTACATGCAAGTACTACTTTAAAAGAAGTGATACTTGTTATTTCAAAAAACAGATTAGGCGCAGCAGTAGTGATAGATGAAAACGAAAAAGTATTGGGTATTATCACCGATGGAGATATTCGTCGAATGCTAGAAAATCATTCTTCCATTCAAGACTTAACAGCTGCTACTATATTTCACGAAGGCCCTATTACCATTGCCCCAGAGGCACTAGCAGTAGAAGCCTTGGCCTTAATGGAAAAAAAAGATATTAGTCAATTAATTGTAGCGAAAGAAAATAGTTTTGTGGGAATGATTCATATACATGACTTAATGAAAGAGGGGATTTTATAAATCAAAGACAAGTATGCAAAACAAACATCATTATGTAGCCATTATGGCTGGAGGAATAGGAAGCAGATTTTGGCCAATGAGTAGAACGGCTTATCCAAAGCAATTTTTAGATGTACTCAATACGGGTAAAACTTTAATTCAGTGGACCTACGAAAGATATACGCAGTTCATTCCTTTAGAAAATATTTATATTGTTACTTCAGAAGAATATGTTTCTATTGTAGAAAAACAATTACCCAATTTACCGAAAGAAAATATTTTAGCGGAGCCTAGTAAAAAAAATACAGCACCTTGTATTGCTTATATCTCCTTTAAATTAGCGCAGAAGGACCCTCAAGCCACTTTTGTGGTAGCCCCAAGCGATCATTTAATTTTAGAACAAGAAAATTTTCAAAAAATTGTAGAGCAATCACTTGATTTTGTTTCAAATATAAAAGCATTGGCTACCTTAGGTATTAAGCCAACCAATCCCAATACAGGATATGGTTATATTCAATATGAAGGACTAGAAGTAAGCAAGGGAGTGTATAAAGTAAAAACATTTACTGAAAAACCCACGGAAGAAATTGCAGAGTCCTTTATAGCCAGCGGCGATTTTTTATGGAACGCCGGTATTTTTGCTTGGAAAGCTTCTACCATTATTGCTGCTTTTGAAAAGTATCAACCAGAAATGTTCGAATTATTTGATGGTGAAAAAGCAAACTTTAATACGGCCTCAGAAAAAAAATCTATTCAAAAAATTTATCCGCAGTGCGTAAATATATCCATTGATATTGCCATTATGGAAAAGGCCGATAATGTATATGTAATACCTGCAAGCTTTGGCTGGAGCGACTTAGGCACTTGGAATAGCGCTTATGACAATATGGAGAAAGATTATTTTGCCAACGCCGTAGCCTCTGATAACGTCATTGTAATTGATGCTACGAAGTGTATGATTAACGCCCCCAAGGATAAACTAGTAGTAGTACAAGGCTTAGATGATTTTATTGTTGTAGATACCAAGGATGTACTTCTTATATGTAGTAAAGAAAAAGAACAGTCCATTAAAGAATATGTAGCCGAAGTGAAAAGACATAAGGGCGACAAATACATCTAGAGAACATACATCTAGAGACAATTGCATTAAAATTCGGCAGAAATTCTTATCTTAGTTTAGAACGCATTAGCTTCATAAACCTAAATTCTCCCAATGGCAACCATCATCACTGGAACGGGCAGCTATATACCTGGTCTTGTTGTACCTAATACTTCCTTTAGCGACCATAGTTTTTATGGAGAAGACGGTGTATTAATTAATACCCCCAATGCTGAAATTTTTGAAAAATTCAAAGACATCACAGGTATTTATGAAAGAAGATATGCAGAAGAAAATGTAAACACTTCTGACCTAGCTACCAAGGCCGCAGCACTAGCCATAGAAGATGCAGGGATTGACCCTGAAACCATTGATCAAATAATTGTTGCACATAATTTCGGTAATGTCATTGCAGGTACTATACAATCCGATACTATTCCAGCCATTGCTTCTAGAGTAAAAAATTTACTAGGTATTCGTAATCCTAATTGCGTGGCTTATGATTTATTATTTGGTTGTCCAGGTTGGATACAAGGCGTTATACATGCCGATTCTTTTATAAAATCAGGTTTAGCCAAAAGATGTTTAGTCATAGGTGCTGAAACATTAAGTAGAGTGATAGACCCTCACGATAGAGATAGTATGATTTTTAGTGATGGTGCAGGCGCTTGTATTGTTGAGAATTCAACAGATAACACAAGTGGTATACTCGCTAGCAGTGTGCAAAGCCATTGTATGGATGAAACTTACTTTTTATACTTAGGTAAGTCTTATCATCCAGAAGGAGAAGAAGCTACAAGATATATTAAGATGAAGGGTCGTAAGGTATATGAGTATGCCATTAAGAATGTACCTATTGCCATGAAAGAGTGTATTGAAAAGGCAGGGGTTGATATTCATGAGGTGAAAAAATTCTTCTTACATCAGGCCAATGAAAAAATGGATGAAGGTTTTATTAAAGCATTGTTTAAGTTGTATGGCATAAGAGAAGTACCTGAAAATGTAATGCCCATGAGTATTCATGAACTAGGTAATAGCTCGGTGGCTACCATTCCTACTTTATACGATATGGTAAAGCATGGTAAATACAAGGAGCACCAGTTACATAAAGGAGATGTAGTTATTTTCGCCTCAGTGGGCGCAGGCATGAACATTAACGCTATTTGTTATAGAGTTTAAGTATTAGAATAGTTCACTTATAAAATAGTTCACTTATAAAAAAGGATCCTAATAATTTAGGATCCTTTTTTGTGAATACGTTTATTTGTAATTAATACCCTCGAACATTTTTCCCTTCCACATAATTTTTAAAGGCCTTATTACAAACCTTATTACCACCAGGTGTGGGGTAATTACCTGTAAAGTACCAGTCGCCGGTATTAGTGGGACAACATTCATGTAAGTCCTCAATAGTTTGATAAATAACTTCAACAGGTATTTTAATATCTTCAGGGGTAATTA
>CALPSK010000093.1 GCA_943326215.1 Sediminibacterium ginsengisoli
CTTATAAATACATTAGGGTGCATATACCAATCTCTCATTCTTATCCTATCTCCTAAAATGGCCCCCTTATGAAAAGGAGAGGATGGATCTACAGTCAATACTGCAATTTTTTTTCCCTCCCCTACCCAAACATTGATCATGGCGGAAATTAAAGTGCTTTTCCCGGCGCCAGGAGGGCCTGTAATACCAATTATCGGCACCTTAGAGGGTTGAATGGACTCTAAATACTTTGCAGCAGATGCCTCCTTATTTTCAATTCCTGAAATGGTCTTAGCCAATTTCAAAAAAATACCTTTTGCTATTTCAAGATTTATATCTTCTATGGTGAACAACATTACTTTCTAATAATTTTATAATTTCTAAAATCAAATAATCTAATTCCAGTTAATTTTTCAAAATAATACAAGATGAAATTTTTGAAGGAAAGATTTTTTTTATTCAAATCTAAATTGAGCTCCCAATTTTTCGCTTCAATTCTTTTTTTCATAACCAAAGGGTGGGTTTCAGTAAATTTTTCCAAAGAATCAAATTCAGAAAAGTCAAAAAAATCAGGACTCTCATTTATTTTCTTTATTTGCTCGTCATCGTGCCAAAATATATTCTGTGCCTTATACTTCTTTTTCATTTGTTGAGGATTTTTCACCCATCCATAATGATAAATAAAAGATTCAATTAATGCTACTGGTAATTTAACTCCATTCATTCTAAATCCTTGCGCATCTAAATAAGAACTAATCTTTTTATTGTTTCTAATAATGCGCACCTCGTGATTATACCATTTTCTACTATCTCCAACATAATCATATGTCCCAAAAAAATGTTTATACTTAAATAATAAGCCTTGAACGGCATTGTCTGTCAAATATTTAGTACAAGCCTCCTTGATGGAACTGTAATATTTTTCATGTACTACTTCATCGCCTTGAATATAAAATGCCCAATCAAATGAATCATCAATTAACTGAAAAGCCTTATCAGTTTCAATAGCCAGTACCTTGCCCCCTTTTCTTAAGTTTTTATCCCAAACAGAATGGTGGATTTTAATTTTTGGATCTACAATGGATTCAATTAAAGCAAGGGTCTCATCGCTAGAATCACCTACTAAAACAATCATCTCATCCACCACAGGTAAAATTGATCGAATGGCTTCTACAATGGGAAAGTCATTGACTACAGCATTTTTGATGATCGTGAAGCCGGCAATTTTCATGTCCATTTATTTTCTACATCAAATAACCGAAATCTTTTGCAACTTGCCTATTGTTTTAAGCAAACTTTGCCCCAAAGAGATTATTTTTGGACCATAAGTAAGTATATGTCTACTACCATTTGTTTTGATTTTGGAAATACAAGATTAAAGGCTGCCATCTTTAAGGATAAAACTTTGGAGGCAATACGTGAAGTTGCAACAGGTACTGTTCAAGAAATTGAAAAATTAATTGCTGAATTTAATCCGGAAAAAACCATTTTATCTTCTGTTATTCATCACGATAAAGCCATCGAAACCGTTTTGGCAAAATCTACAAAATTTCACTTATTGGGGCCTAGTACTCAAATTAACTTTAGCACGCCCGTGGGCAAGCCAGAAACGATTGGCGCTGACCGACTAGCGCTCATTGCTGCCGCTGTAGATCAATTCCCCCATGAACATAATTTAGTTATATCCTTGGGCACTTGTATCACCTATAATTTTATCAATAATACCCATGCTTTTTTAGGAGGTAGTATTTCACCAGGTATGCAAATGCGCTTTAAGGCAATGCATGAACAAACCGCCCTTTTGCCACTAATTAGCCCCTCCAACGAGTTCCCGCTAGTGGGTTATGACACTAAAACCAATATCCTTAGCGGGGTCATTTTGGGCATGGCGGCCGAAATTGATGGCATTATCACAGCCTATGAGCAGAAATATGGCAAATTTAACGTGCTATTAACCGGCGGCGACATTTCTTATTTTGTGCCTCATTTAAAAAAGAGGATATTTGCCGACCAAAATTTAATATTTAAAGGACTGTATGCTATTTGCGAAAAAAATAATTAGGTTAACCCCCTTTCTAGGTTTAGTTTGTTTTATCACCCCAACTAAGGCTCAAATTAACTCCCCTTTTTCTAGGTATGGATTAGGTACTGAAATAGTGAATAATCAAAATGTAACGAGTCAGGCATTGGGCGGTTTTTCTGCGGCTTACACTGCTTCTATGAATGGTAGCTTTGGACAAAGCCTTAATTTCAATAACCCTGCTTCCTATGGCACTATTTATATGACTACTTTTGATTTAGGGTTGAACTTTAATAATAACACATTAAATAAATTATCAAGCCCCACTGGAAAAGAAAAATCTACTTACTTAATTCCTAATTATATAGTAGTGGGTTTGCCCATGGATAAAAATAAAAAAACAGGTATGGCATTTGGCCTAAGACCTGTCACTCAAATAAATTATGCAGTCAACGAAACAAAAATGATTTCTTCTGGCGATAGCATTTTGAATAATTATATTGGACAAGGTGGATTAAACCAAGTGTTTTTAGGTTTTGGCAAGGCTTGGAAATACTTAAGTCTGGGAGTCAATACAGGTTATAATTTAGGACGTAGGAAAATTGAAAATATAAAATCATTTAAAAACAGTTCCGATTCAAATTATTTTTATCAATCTACCTCCAATACCAATACGGTATTTGGTGGCGCTTTTTTTCAATGGGGTGTGTTAGGAGAATTTCCTATTTATAAAATTCAAAAAGGAAAAGGTGTTCAAAAAACAGAATACTCATTAAGTTATGGTGCTACAGGTACTATGGATCAGACCATGAAAGGCAAACAAGATATGGTTCGCTCTACGGGTATTTTTACAAATGCTGCTTCAACTCCTTTAGATACTGCCATCTCTATTCAAAATGTTAAAGGCAATGTTATATTACCTGCTATGTATACTTTAGGCTTAGCCTTGCATAAAAAAGAATTTGATACAAGAGGTAGTTACGATCAATGGGTATTGGGTGTAGAATACAATAGCGCCGCTTGGAAAGACAAATATAGCTTCTATGGACAAAAAGATATATTGTCTAATTCTTGGATGTTACGTGTAGGTGCACAATTCTGCCCTAATCCTTTTAACTATGAAAGTTACTGGTCTACAGTGACTTATAGAGCAGGATTTTATACAGGTACAGACTATGTAAGAATAGATAATAAAGGCTTGAAAATCTCTGCCATGACTTTTGGGATGGGTCTACCTATTAGAAAATATCGTTCGTACGATTTACAATATACTTTACTTAATTTAGCATTGCAAGTAGGCCAAAGAGGTTCTGGTGTAAACGATTACAAAGAAAACTTTTTACAATTTACTTTAGGTTATAGCTTGAGCGATATTTGGTTTAATAAACGCAAATATGATTAATACATTATTCAATAAAAATACTAAACTAGCAGTTGCATTAATAAGTAGCTGCTTTTTTATGCTGTCTTGCGAAAACAATGTCAATGAAGTGCAAGCCTTAAGTGCGCGTATTGGCGGTATTGATGTAGGAAAAGACGTATCTATTTTTATTAGCACCGATGGAAAAATGAAAGCTAAATTAATGGCCCCTTTGATGAGAAAATACTTATTAGATAGTGGTAGGATGGTCGAATTTCCAAATACTATAAAAGTAGATTTTTATAAAGACAGCTTACATATTGAAAGCAAGCTCAGTGCCGACTATGCCAATTATAAAGAGGAAGAGAATAAAATTTTTTTAAAAGACAATGTAATTGTATACAATGTACTTGGCGATACTTTATGGTGCAAAGAAATGATCTGGGATCAGAATACTAATAAGTTCACCACCGATAAAGAAGTGATTGTAAAACAACATAACCCCATTGCTAAAATTTATGGCAAGGGTTTTGAAGCCAATCAAGATCTAAGCGATATTCATATATTTAAACCACAATCAAATAGTTTTGCCATACTCTCCGATAGTACGGGCAACAATCCTAAATAATTTTTATGGAATATAGAAAAATGGGGAAAACCGGCTTACAATTAAGTACACTTAGTTTTGGAAGCTGGATTACTTTTCACAAACAAATCAACGACGGCATTGCCGATGAGCTAATGGGCATTGCCTATGATGCGGGCATTAACTTTTTTGATAACGCAGAAGTGTATGCTGCAGGAGAGAGTGAAAAGATGATGGGGCGAGTATTAAGTAAAAAAAAATGGGATAGGACTTCTATCGTACTTTCTTCCAAAGCCTATTTTGGTTGGAGAGGAAAAGAAAATAAACCCAATCAAACAGGACTTAGCAGAAAGCATTTAACAGAAGCCTGTCACGAAGCCTTGAAAAGATTGCAAACCGATTATCTAGACCTTTACTATTGTCATAGACCCGATAAAACCACCCCTATTGAAGAAGTAGTTCAAACCATGAACACCCTTATTCAACAAGGAAAAATTTTATACTGGGGCACAAGCGAGTGGAGTGGCGTTGAAATTATGGAAGCCCATAGAATAGCAGCTGCACAACATTTAATAGGGCCCTCTGTTGAACAACCTCAATACAATTTATTTGAGCGTGCAAAAATGGAAAGTGAATACTTGGGGATTTTTAAGAATCTGGGAATGGGTACGACCATTTGGAGTCCTTTAGCTTCGGGGCTTTTAACAGGAAAATACAATGATGGCATACCAGAAGGTTCCCGTTTTCATTTAGAAGGTTTTGAGTGGTTAAGAGACCGCTTATTAATGCAAGAAATTATAAAAAAAGTACAACAATTAGGGGCCCTTGCCAAAGCATTAAAAGTAAGCACCGCTTCTTTAAGTATTGCCTGGTGTATCAAAAACCCAAATGTGAGTACAGCCATTTTAGGCGCTACGAACAAAGCACAATTAGTAGATAATTTAACTGCCATTGATACCGCCGCCTTATTGACTGCTGAAATTATGGAGCAAATTGAAGGTATCGTA
>CALPSK010000094.1 GCA_943326215.1 Sediminibacterium ginsengisoli
ATACCCAATGCGCCTTCTTCCATGGCTTGTTTTACTAAAGCCTTCATGCTTTCTAATTCAGCTGCTGTGGGAGCACGATTGTCTTCTCCAATTATATTTTCTCTAATAGTAGTAGCACCCACATAAGAAGCAATATTGCAACTAATCCCACGCTTCTCCATAAATTGCATATACTCTCCTAATGTATTCCAAGCAATAGGAATTTTATCTGGTCCTGTTTGATCCTCTTCCATAGATTTTTTCATCTTCGCATTCAAAGGGCCCATACTTCCGCCTTCTCCAAATACTTCTAAAGTAACTCCTTGTCTAATATCTCCTTGAGAATTGCCATCTATTATAAGAGAGACAGGTGCCCAACTTAACATATTAATAAAGCCAGGTGTAATGGCCATGCCTTTTGCATCAATAATATTGGTTGCAGACTCTTTAGATAAATCGCCAATAAAAGCAATGGTATCATTTTTAATAGCAAGGTCGGCTTTATAAGGAGCGCCTCCATTTCCATCATAGACTAAACCATTTTTTATAATGGTGTCATATTTGCTATTACCACAAGCAAATAATAAACTAATTAAACAGATAGATAAGAATTGTTTCATGGCTATAATTTTAAGTAAAAAGGTTTTTATTTCTTACAAGTTATCTGTTATTTAACGGTTTTTCAATAAAATTTTTTATATTCAAGTTCGCTTTTAAGACCAAACCAAAAAACTAACGATTATGTCAAAAAACATTCAAGCCAACAGGTTATTTGTTGCAAGCTGTCTCGCTTTATTAGTCACTTCTCTTTCCTTTGGAATTAGAGCTGGGGTTCTAAGCCAACAAGGCATTGATTTTCAATTAACAAATGCGCAATTGGGCACCATTGCAGCTACTGCCTTCTGGGGCTTTCCACTTGCCATGCTAGTAGGGGGCACCATGGTTGATATTATTGGCATGAAGCGCTTATTAGTGCTTGCCTTTATATTTCACCTAGCTGGTATTGTACTTACTATTTATGCTACAGGTTACTGGAGTTTATTTTTCTCTACTTTATTAATTGGTATTGCCAATGGTACGGTAGAAGCTTCTTGTAATCCCTTAGTAACGGCTTTATACCCCAATGACAAAACTACTAAATTGAACCACTTTCATTTATGGTTCCCAGGAGGTATTGTAATTGGTACATTAGTTGTATTCTTATTTAATAAAATAGGATTAGGTACGAATTTACAAGTAGGTATGATGTTGATCCCAACTATTTTATATGGTTACTTCTTCTCTAAATTAGAATTTCCAGAAACAGAGCGTGTATCAAGTGGAGTTTCTGCAACAGATATGTATAAGAGTTTATTGAATCCTCTTTTTATTTTTATGATTATCTGTATGTTCGGAACAGCCATCACAGAATTGTTTACAGGACAATGGATTGATGTACTGCTTAAAAATGTAAGCGACAATGCCATATTATTATTGACCATTGAAACAGGAATTATGGTGATAGGTCGTGCCTTTGCAGGACCCGTGGTACATAAATTTTCACCCTCAGGTGTATTATTAATTTCAGCTGTTTTAGCCGCAGCAGGTTTATACTTATTAGGGCATAGTACTGGTAATATGTTATTTGCAGGTGCTATTCTTTTCGGTATTGGCGTATGTTATTTCTGGCCAACCATGTTAGGTTTTGTTGCTGAAAACTTACCTAAGACTGGTGCTGTAGGACTTAATCTTATGGGTGGTGCGGGTATGTTCGCTGTATCTGTATATATGATATTTATGAGCGACTTCTATGATACCTTAGTGAATGCTAAAATACCTGCAGGTACTGCAGCAGCTGACTTAGCAGCCGTTACCAACGAGGCTAAAAAACTAGCAGGTCCGGAAGTCATCAATGCAACTTTAACAATTCCATTAATTTTAATTGTTGCCTTTATTGGGTTAAACGTATACATGAAAAATAAAAAAGCAGCCACTGCTTAATCTTATAAGTTTCATTTAAAAAATAACCCTTGTAATTCATTGCAAGGGTTATTTTTTTGATAACCTTTCATTTTATTTATTCATAAAACTTTGAATATCTGCAGCCACTGCTTGAGGAATTTCTTCCATGGGGGTATGGCCTATGTTTTTATAAACAGTGAGTATACTTCCTTTTATATCTTTTTGAAATAGATAGGCATTGTCTACAGCAATCAGATGATCCTGTTCTCCCCATAATATTAAAGTAGGCTGGCTAATGGTTTTAATGGGTTCAGCTGAGGTGGCTGTTCTATTTTTAAATAAAGACAATGTAGCTGCACGATTGCCTTCTCTTAATAACATTTCATGATACCTTGTTACAATGGCATCGCTAATAAGGGCATTATCATAAAATACGGTTTCCAAACTTTTTCTTATCAAAAACTTAGGCGTTATATATAAGAGTAAGTTATTAATAACAGGCGTACTGGCTAATTTAAAACCTAAACTTCCTTTTTCATTTTTCATAGGATAACCAGCTGCATCCAATAAAATAAGTTTGGTAATTTTATCAGAATGCGCCACGGTGTATTGCCAAGCAATGGCACCACCCAAGGAATTACCTGCTAAGGCGCATTTATTAATATGCATTGCATTTAAAAAGGAATCTAGAAAACGAACATAATAATCACCTGCATAGTAATTCTCCGGACTAGGGCCCGTGATCCCAAAGGCAGGAAGATCAAATCTTATGATTCTTCTTTTGTTTGAACTTGCAAGCATAATAGAGACCAGGCTATCCCAAGTATGTAAAGAAGAGGAGGTACCATGAATAAGTACTAAGGGCGTAGAATCGGCGGGGTTGCCTTCATCTCGATAATGCACCTGCATGCCCATAAGCGGCATATACTTAGATGCAGCATTACCATATTTAGCTTTGATTTTTTCAACAGGAATGTCTCTTTGGCCATAGACGGTAAAGACTATCACCAAGAATACCAATATGCTTATCAAGCTAAAGCTAATGGAGCGTTTTATCTTATTCATATATTATTATCTTATTGCCATTTTTCTAGTTGTCAATTTATGCTATTTTTTAATACTAAAGAATTCTTGTTCAGGGAATTAAATAAATTTTATAAAGTTTGAATTAGGAGAAAAATAAAAAATTAAATTCATACTCAAACCATGAATTATTTCGTAAATTTCTGTTCATAAAATTCTGATACAAATCATAAACATTTTAAAAAAGCCAAGATGAAAATATTGATTATTAGATTGGGAACTAGATGCCTATTGCTGGCATCAATGCTATTATCGTTGAACCCCTTGGTATCAATGGCTCAGCAAGCAGATTGGCTTATAAAACCTACGGCCCAAAAGGCTGTTATATCTATTCAAAAAAATAAATTAATATTAGATAATGGCTTGGTTAGACGCGTATTTTTATTAGATCCTAATGCAGGTTGCATAAGTTATATCAACTTAAGTAATGGGCAAGAATTATTAAGAAGCATTGAACCCGAAGCAAGACTAGTATTAAACGGAAACTCTTATAATGTAGGTGGTCTAAGCGGTCAAAAAGAAAAAGCTTATTTAAGGTTAGAGGTAGAAAATAATTTACAGAAAAAAGATTCTGATTTTGTTTTTACGAACTACCGTATTTCAGATATCAAACCTTTTATTAATTGGAAGCCTACTACTTGGTTAACAAATCCGAATCAACCCACGGGCAAAACAGTGACACTTGAATTTATTTCAAATTTACCTGCTTTAAAAAATATATTGGTTCAAGTGCATTATGAATTATATGATGGCCTTCCTTTAATTACCAAATGGGTGTCAGTAGAAAATAAATCGAATACGACTATTAAAATGAATAGAGTAGTGAATGAAGTCTTGGGTTTAGTAGAAGAAGAAAGCGCGGTGGTAGGTAAGCCTGAAGAAATGAAAAAACAGCATGGAATATATTTTGAAACCAATTATGCTTTTAATAATGCCATGCGTTATGATATTAGTGATCAAACCACGCATTGGAAAACCGATTTAAGTTATACTTCCCAAGTGAATTATAATTTTGAAACACCTTGTTTATTAGAAATATATCCTGAAAAGGCCCCTGGCATTGCTTTAGCGCCGAATGAAGTTTTTAAGTCGGTGCGCACCAATGAATTATTAATGGATAGCTATGATAGACAAAGACGTGGTCTGATATTAAAAAAGATGTATAGAACCATTGCGCCTTGGACCACACAGAATCCTATTTTTATGCATTTGGTAAGTAAAAATGACCAAGAAGTAAAAAATGCAATTGACCAGTGCGTAGCTACGGGCTATGAGGCAGTTATCTTAAGTTTTGGAAGTCATTTAGAAATGGAAGATACTACGAGCGCCAATTTAAATAGATGGAAAACTTTAGCCAAGTATGCACATGACCATAAAATTTTATTAGGAGGTTATTCCTTGTTTAGTAGTAGACGCATTAGTGATGAAGATGATGTAGTGGATATAAAAACAGGAAAACCGGGCGGTGCTTTTTTTGGCAATGCGCCTTGCTTTGGAAGTAAATGGGGACTTGCCTATAGAGATAAAATACAAAACTTTTTCTCTTATACTGGTTTTGATATTTGGGAAAATGATGGCCCTTATCCTGGTGATGTTTGCGCTTCTACTAAACATCCAGGTCATTTAGGTTATGATGATTCTCAGTGGAAACAAATGGAAATACAAAAAGGTTTATACCATTGGTTGAATGAAAAGGGTGTTTATATTAATGCACCCGATTGGTATTTTTTAGACGGCACACATAAAATTGCTTTAGGGTATAGAGAGGTAAACTTTTCTTTGCCTCGTCCTCAACAAAAAATTATCAATCGTCAAAATATTCATGATGGTACATTAGAGAAAATTCCTTCGATGGCATGGGGCTTTGTGCCGCTAACCAAATATCAGGGAGGTGGGCCAGAAGCAGTGCTAGAGCCACTAAGCGAGCATTTAAACGATTACGAACA
>CALPSK010000095.1 GCA_943326215.1 Sediminibacterium ginsengisoli
CCAAAATACAAACACTCAAAATAATATATAAATAACGCATCTACTTTAATTTACTAGTGAAAAGAAAAATAAAAAGACTAATACATTTGATTCACTCCTCTCTACAATCTAAAACCTCCATACAATAAACAAAGACCTCCAAAAATATATCTAAAGTCGGCACCGGCATTAATGATCATGTCTAAATGGAACCATTTGGCGCCTAACATTAATACTCCACAGCCTAAAATAAGGGTGGCCATGGTAAAATCATAAATACTTCTAAATACTCGGTAAGTACGCTGCGATTTTTCACGAGGTGTATTGGGCCTTGGCTCATAGGGTTGTTGACTAGGGTCTTGATTTTCCATAAAATCCGGTTTTAAAGAGGCAATTTAAACAATTAATAGCCGATGAATTTAAAAAATTTATCTTTACTTACAAATTTGAAACTATGAGCAAACCTTCTTTGCCACAAGGTACCAGAGATTTTAATGCGGCTACGGTTCAAAAGCGTCAGTTTATATTTAAGACGATCCAATCTGTGTTTGAAACCTATGGGTTTCAGCCATTGGAAACCCCTGCTATGGAGAACTTGGAAACCTTAATGGGTAAGTATGGAGAGGAAGGCGATAAACTTATATTTAAAATTTTAAATAACGGCTTAGACAATCCACAGAAAAAACAACAAACTTTAGAAGGGCTTGAGAAATTATTCGCAGGTAAAACAAGTACTGCACTTACAGAGCGTGCTTTAAGATATGATTTAACCATTCCATTTGCAAGATATGTAGCCATGAACCATGGCTCATTGAATTTCCCTTTTAAAAGATATCAAATTCAACCTGTATGGCGCGCCGATCGACCTCAAAAAGGAAGATACCGTGAATTTTATCAATGTGATGCAGATGTGGTGGGTAGTGAAAGTTTATTAAACGAAGTGGATTTAGTGGCGGTGTATCTTACTGCTTTTCAAAAATTAAATTTACCTGTAGAAGTAAAAATTAATAATAGAAAAATATTATTAGCCCTCGCGCAAATTTGTGGAGGAGAAGATAAATTAATTGACTTAACCATTGCCATTGATAAGTTAGATAAAATTGGTTGGGATAAAGTAAAAGAAGAATTACAGAACAAAAAATTTAGCGAAGCACAACAAAAAATTATTCAAAATTACTTAACCATTGAAGGAAATAATACAGAAAAATTAAAGCAGTTAAGTATTTTAATGGGCAATAATGAAGTAGGTCTGAAAGGTATAGAAGAAATAAATTATGTACTAGACTACCACGTACAAACTGGTATGGACAAGCATTTGGTGGCCGACTTCACTTTAGCAAGAGGTCTTAATTATTATACAGGTATTATTTTTGAAGTAAAAGCCATAGAGGCTGAAATGGGTAGTATTGGAGGCGGTGGCCGCTACAACGATTTAACAAGTTTATTTGGCGTTCCTAATATTGCAGGTGTGGGTATTAGTTTTGGCGTAGACAGAATTTATGATGTAATGGAAGAGAAAAATTTATTCCCCTCCACCATTGACCAAACCACTCATATATTATTTTTTAATTTAGGAGAGCAGGAAACTAAAGCAGCTTATTTACAAATGATGCAATTAAGGGATAAAAAAATTGCTTGTGAAATTTACCCAGAAAAGAGCAAATTCGACAAGCAATTTAAATACGCTGAGAAAAAAGGAATTCCCAACGTTATTATCATAGGTACGGAAGAGTTAGCTAAAAATGAATGCACTGTAAAAAATATAATTACGGGCAAACAAACCACTGTTTCTTTATCGGACCTTTCTAATTTTGAGTTCTAGAAATTTTTATTCGCCCAAACCTTAGCGTAAAAATCTTCTTCTTTAATAGCATAAGAAGCCGCAGCTCTTTTAGCAGTTAATTCCATTCCTTGAACAATAATAGTTAAGGTCTCTACAGCATTATCTGCTGCTCTTTTAAAAATAATAGGCGCATCATAAGCAGCTAAATAAAAAGTATCTGTTCCTTTCTTTTCTAAAGGTGTAGAACCCATTGCTGAATTAATAGTTAAAACAGTATCTTCTGCAGTGATGGTTACTTCTGTTACTGGACTTCCTTCTGGAAATACATATTTGCCTAAATAATCTTTCAAAGGACTAGTTTGGGCGTTTGCTGTAGCCATTACCCCCATTAGGATAACTGCCATTAATAAGATTTTTTTCATAATTTATTATTTATTTGATTCAAATTGTTTTCGAAAATAAGTAAAATGATAGCCATTTGGCAATAAATTTATATTAATTATTAAAGGTTTAGAAAGTACAGAAAATAAGGCTTGAAAAAAGATTTAAATCTATCCAAATCCGATCAAGTATCTTTGCATTATGGAGAAGACAAGACCGAATATTAGACAGGTAGAAGTCGCTGAGATTGAGCGATTTATATCAAAAATAGGCGAAAAGCCTTTTAGAGTAAAACAGATTGTAGAATGGTTATGGCAAAAACATGCACATAGCTTCGACGAAATGACCAACTTAAGCAAGGACTTACGCAGCTTATTAGAAAATGAATTTCAGCTGCCTGCTTTACAAATTAATACCACTCAACAAAGTGAAGATGGTACTTTGAAAACACGATTTAAAACGTATGATGGTCATATGATCGAAGGGGTTCTTATCCCCACTACCTTAAGAAAGACCGCCTGCGTTTCTTCTCAAATTGGATGTAGCCTTAGTTGTAAATTTTGTGCAACAGGCACCATGGAGCGTAAAAGAAATTTAAACTTTGATGAAATTTATGATCAAGTCGTTTATATCTTACAACAAAGTGAAGCCACTTATGAAAAACATTTAAGCAATATTGTTTTCATGGGTATGGGTGAACCTTTAATGAACTACCACAATGTTTTAAAGGCCATTGAAAAAATTACCTCTCCAGATGGTTTGGGCATGAGTGCTAAGAGAATTACAGTGTCTACTGCAGGCCTTATTAAACAAATAAGACAATTAGGAGACGATAATGTGAAATTTAAATTAGCCATATCATTGCATGCTGCGAACGATAAAAAGCGTAATGAAATTATGCCTATTAATGAAAGCAATAATATCAAAGGACTCGTTGAAGCCATTAATTACTTTTATAAAAAGACAGGCACTGAAGTGACTTTTGAATATATCTTATTCAAAGACTTTAACGATTCAGAAAAAGACGCTGAAGAACTAACTAAAATTTACAGACAAGTACCCGCCGATTTAATCAATGTGATTGAATACAATCCCGTTGATATTTTTCCTTTCGATAAACCAGATGAAGAAGGCTTTGAAAGATTTGTAGAGATTTTACAAAAAAATAGAGTGAATGTGCGCGTGAGACATAGCAGAGGAAAGGATATTGATGCAGCCTGCGGACAATTAGCGAATAAAGATAATTTTTAATAGTAGGACGCATGAATCAAAAAAGATCTGACAACTTTGACAAGTTTTCTAATAAGAAAAAAGGAAGCGCTGTTAAAGAGGAATATAGACAAGAAAAAAAGAAAGCTAAAATTGAAATGAGGGCGGCTGGAGAAGCCATGCGTCAAAGAAAAAAAGACAAAGAAAGAGGCATTCCTGTTGAACCCTTAGGCAATAATAAAAGAATTCCCCCTGCTTCAAAAAGAACAACTACTTCTTATGTAAAAAAAGGAGAGGCCCCTAAATATGGCGAACTGGCTAGCCCCTTTCCTGCTAAATCTAAGTTCACTAATAAAAGAACGCCTGCTTCCATGGACAAGGCAGATGAAAAAAGAACAGCCTCTATTGGTAAGGTGAGCGCCGCTGACGATACTCCCTTTGAACAAATGCCTTTGAATAAATACATTGCCCACGCTGGTATTTCGGGTAGAAGAGAAGCAGCTGAATTAGTGAAAGCTGGACATGTGGCAGTAAACGGAGATACCGTTTTAGAGCCAGGTTATAAAGTGAAGTACAAAGATGTAGTAAGATTAAAAGGCAAAGTTTTACAATTACAAGTAACCCCTGTTTATATTTTATTAAATAAACCCAAGGATTATATCTGCACAGCCAATGACCCTGAAGGCAGAAAAACAGTTTTAGATATTATTAAAAATGCCACTACACAAAGAATGTTTCCAGTGGGACGTTTAGATAGAAACACAACAGGTGTTTTAATTTTAACCAATGATGGCGACTTAGCACAAAAATTAACACACCCTTCTTACGAGATTAAAAAAATATACGAAGTCACTTTAGATAAACCTGTGACCAAGGCCGATATGGAGTCTATAGCTGCAGGTGTTGAATTAGAAGATGGATTTATTGCAGCCGATGCAGTAAGTTATTTATCGAATACTTCTAAAAATGTAATTGGTATTGAAATTCATAGCGGCCGCAATCGTATTGTGCGTCGTATTTTTGAACATTTAGGCTACGATGTAAGACATTTAGATAGAGTCATGTTCGCGAACCTTACCAAGAAAAATGTGGACCGTGGTAAATGGCGTTTTTTAGCAGAGAAAGAAGTAAGATTACTTAAGTTTTTAAATAAATCATTTACTAGAAAATCTTCCAAATAAATATTACATGTTATCTATATTATTTGAAGATGATGATATGATTGTACTTAATAAACCCGCTGGTTTATTAAGTATTCCAGATAGATTTGGCAAAGAGGTTTCTTTAAAGTCTTTATTACAAGAAAAATACGGAGAAATTTTTACCGTACACCGTTTAGACCAACACACTAGTGGCTTAATTGTATTTGCAAAAAATGCAGAGGCCCATAAATTATTAAGCGAATTATTTGAAGGCAGAAGCATTGAAAAAAAATACCTAGGCTTAGTCTTGGGAAGACCACCCGCTGAAGGAAGTATTGATGAGCCCATTATGGAACATCCTGTCAAAAAAGGAACCATGGTAGTACATGCCAAAGGAAAAATTGCTTTAACAACTTACCAAGTTATAGAAAATTACAAACGCTTTGCA
>CALPSK010000096.1 GCA_943326215.1 Sediminibacterium ginsengisoli
TCCTGACCCAAAATAATTTTATTCGTTCCAGTTAAGTTAATTGGAACTTTTTGATAAGCTGCATTTACTAATACCAATTCTTTATAATTCCCTGTACCATTTACAAAATCATAACCATAGATTTTAGAACTGCCATCTTTTTTTATGACAACGCGAATTAATGGATACTGCGCTCCTGTAGGGAAAGTCCAAATAGATCCTGATGGATAAATGGCAGAACCATCAGACCTTACAACATCTGTAAATGGAACTGAATACATGTTATTGCCTCCCATTGGTGCAAAATTCAACTCACTTACGGTGGTAATATTGACACCATTGATAGTTAAGTTAAAATTGTTATCTAGGGTCCAAACATCTATACGTAATTCTTCGGGGAAACCAGTAATGCTTTGTGACATACTTGCACCAGAAGCAATATCAAATCTTGATAATAAGGGTGCCACTCCGGGCACAGGACATTCAACAATATCAAGAACTCCGTCATTATCATCATCTAAATCAATATTATCTGAAACGCCATCTCCGTCAGAATCTAAACAAGTACTAATTAATTTATTTGTTGCAAAGCTATAGTTATAAGTTCCACTATAAATTCCAGTTTCACTAGCAGTCTCTAATGAATTCACAAAACCATTATTTCCAAAAGTGGACGTACCTGTTCCAGATACAATTGCATTATCTAAAGTAGAAGTAGCTGTTCCAGATGCAATAGTTGCTCCAGCTAAATTTATAACCGTTGCCGATGTTAATGTGGCTTTAATACCCGCCTCTTTGGCATCCGGACAAGCATCCCCATCTGAATCTAAATCTTGATGATTTAATATTCCATCTCCATCAGTGTCATTTGAACAAGAAATTTTAGGATGCGCATTTGAATTATAATCCGTTGCCACATCAAAATAAACTTCATTAGCATAACCATTCACGCTTATAGCACCCCCACTCACCCAATAAATATCATAATATTGATATTTCGCTGCATTTTGTGTGACCGAAAATATATTGGCATTTTTAGAATACAGTGTGGTAGCAGGATAAGGTGAAATGGTTGAAGTTTCTGTTGCAGAATTAGCATCAATTGTTGCATCATAAGTAACGCCAGGAGTTCCACTTGTCCCAGACAAATTTGTCCAATTCAGACCATCATTAGAACCTCGTAGTGAAAGAACTGTGCTTGCAGCAAACTGAGTTGCAGTAGTTGCATAACCTAAATAAACTTTTGAAAGTTTAACTGGAATATTCATGTCAAACTTGTACACTTCAATACCAGAACCTACTGCATTCACTGCACCAGCTGTTGCAGCAAATCTTACATCGTAACTAGTTCCATAATTAAATCCATCAACCAATTTTTGTGGATTATTTTGTGGACTCACCATGCTTAAAGGTGAAGTAACTTTAATATCTGATCTATCACCATATTTCCATTCATTAGCCGAATAAAAACAATCAGGAGATTCTACTGCATCAAGTATTCCATCATTATCATCATCGAAATCTATATTGTCTGAAATACCATCTCCGTCAGTATCCTTACAAGCAGCTAGATTGGCACTGGTAGCAAAAGGGTCATAAAAGGAAGTATAGTTGATGACACCAGCAGTAGCACTTTCATAATCATTTAATAAACCATTACTATTTGCATCAGTACCTATCGGGTATACTGTTGTACTTGTAGCGGTGGTTGAACTCTTTGATTCAATCGCATCGCTACAACCATCACCATCGGAATCTAAATCCAAATGATTAGGAATGCCGTCTTTATCTGTATCCGCATCATCACAAGCAGATAACAATCCAACCCAAGTATTATTCGCTCCAGCTGTTTTATAAAATTCAATTCGTTTTACAATACTTGTTAATTGTAATTTAATATTTGAAACATTGGATGTAGAGCCATCCAGAGAAGCTGATGCACTTATAGATTTTAGAGTTATAGAATTACCAGTTGTATAAGTCACTTCTACATTTGACCCTAATTGATAGATGTTATTTGCTGATAATTGAATTAAATTATTTTGATAATCATATAATTTCAATGAAATGGTTTCTCCTTGATCAATATCTGCTACTACAAGATTCAAAAGCATATAGGATCTATCAAACGTAATTGACCCTGAGCTAGTGGTTCCCGATAATTGAACTACATCAATAGCAGACCCATCTATACGAGTTGAAACTTTTGATAATGTACCCGCAATTTTCTTAAAGATGGCTTTATTGGTATCGAAATTTGCTATTGCTCCATCAGTAGTCGGTAAAATAGCGTTCAAAGGTGTAGTACAAGATGTGTATTCTGTAATATCTAAAACACCATCATTGTCATCATCTAAATCATTGATGTCAAGTACAAGATCGCCATCTGTATCCTTACATGCTGCTAAGCTTCTATTTATTGCAAATGGTTCGTATTTTGAAGTATAAGATATTACACCAGATTCCACAGCAGTTTCAACTCCGTCTGCCAAACCATTTAATCCATAAGGTGCAGCAGCAATAGAATTAGCAATACTAGAAGTTGTTTTTACAACTCCATATAATCCATTTTTAACAATTCCCACATCTAAAGTACCAGATACTCCAGCTTCTAATGCGTCGGGACAGCCATCCCCATCGGAATCTAAATCATTCATATTAGGAATACCGTCCTCATCTCGATCGCAAACAACATTTGCAATATTAGAAAAAGTCCAGGTAGCAGTATTGCCAGCATAATTAGGAGTTGTTAAATAAGAGTTGGTTCCTAAATATGCAGCCCCTACGTTTTGTTGCGACCAAGTACCTGTTAAACTAAAACCACCTGTATTGGTTGCATTATTATCAATTACATAAGTATCAATCCCATTTGTAATTAACATACCATCAGCAAAAACATATGTATTATTGGTTGAAGTAGTAGGTGCAATTTTAACAGTGATTGTATTATTTGGACTAGGAATAATATTAGAGGCAACTAATTTCCAAAGTCCAGTTGCATTATAATCAAATGCATTAGGCGCAACACCATAAGTTCGTTGATCTAATAATACATCCTGACTATTTAATCCTGTAACATTTACAGGAACATTAGATGCAATTGATGAAGCAGCATAATTATAAGAGTATAAACTAAATACCATAGATGGACATTCCACTATATCAAGAATTCCATCATTATCGTCATCTAAATCATACAAATCTGAAACCCCGTCATTATCCGAATCCTTACAAGCATTAACTGACGCGTTAGTAACATATCCATAAGTATAAGTTCCAGAATAAATTCCTGACTCATTCGATGTTTCTAGTGTATTAGCAAAACCATTCTTTCCAAAGGTAGCCGATGTTGAAACAGAAGTTGCTATGAGTGCATTTTGCAAAGTAGAAGATGATGTGCCAGAAGTAATTGATGACCCTATTAAATTAATAGCTGTCCCTGAAGTAAGTATTGTTTTATTAACACCAGCTTCTATCGCATCCGCACAATTATCTCCATCAGAATCTAAATCCAAACGGTTAGGAATGCCATCATTGTCTGTATCCATATCAACCGCTCCACACAATACCCTAAACTCTCCTAAAAACATATTGTATGCAGGATGCACTGTTTGTTCATCAGAACTAACTTGACTAAGGCTATTATTGTTAATGTCATACCAACCACTAAGTATATTTAATTTTACTTTAGTTGCATTGTTAAACGTAATTGGGAAATTAAATACTTGTGCTCCAGGATTATCACCACTTCCGTTTGGCTGTGCTGTAGTATAAACACCTGTTGTGAAAACCTGTCCATTGTTATAGGTAATTTCTACAGTAAAATCTTTTGGTGGCCCATCACCTCCGCCATAATTATACGCATCTGGCGCCCATAAAACCACACCGCCAATATTAGAATTTGCTGGTAATGAATATTCAATAAAACCTGAAGTAAACGGCTCTTTCAATAACCATGCATCAGCTAATGTAGCAGGCGCTGTGGCTAATGCAGCTAGTCCTGTCCCTGTAAATCCAGATCCATCAATAGTACGATCTGCTGTACTGCCTCCATACACTGGACTTGAAGTTGCAGCACTAGGTGTTATAAGTACGGATGAATTACAATTGGTCATTTCAATGGTATCTAAAATTCCATCATTGTCATCATCTAAATCAAAAGCATCTGCTATTCCATCTGAGTCACTATCAAAACAAGCATTCACGCTAGCATTAATAGAGTAAATATAATTGTAAGTTCCGCTATAAATCCCAGATTCATTTGCAGTTTCTAATACATTAGCAAATCCGTTAGCACCATAATTTCCAGTGGTTCCTGCAATTGCATTTGCAACAGTATTTGTAGTAAGTGATCCGATAGTTCCATTTTTAATTGACCCAGAACTTAAAGAAGTCTGAATATTCGCTTCTTTTGCATCAGGACATCCGTCTCCATCTGAATCTAAATCCAAAGTATTTGGAATTCCATCATTGTCCGTATCCAAATAGCTTAAACAAGAATTATATATAGCTAATCCACCAGTACCTGAAGATGCCGAACCACCTATAATTTTAAAACTCACTTCTGCAATACCTATAGTGTTCGCTCCTGCAATATTTTTTAAACGAACAATTCCCCAAGATTGACTATTTGCAGGTGTTAAATTGGTCGTTTTAAAATAAGGTGTTCCAATGTTAAATGGTGCACCAGTTAATTTTGAAAAATTACCTGTGAAATTATTAACATTATTAGGTTGAGGCGTCCATATTGAAGCAGTTGGGCCATAGGTAGTAGACAAATCAAAATCAATACCATTAAAAACAGTCCCGTCAGCTAACTTAACACTAAAATCTCCTACTCTATCATCCTGATAAATAGAAGCAAACTCAAATGCGATATCTGTTACGGGAGAATCAAAAGTAAATTTAAA
>CALPSK010000097.1 GCA_943326215.1 Sediminibacterium ginsengisoli
CATTTTCCAGATCATTTCTTTGTCGGCATTGCCATTACCCGTAATGGATTGCTTTACTTTTTTAGGGGCGTATTCTGCCACAGGAATTTTAAAATGCATAGCTGCTGCGATGGCTACTCCTTGAGCACGGCCCAGCTTTAGCATACTTTGAATATTTTTACCAAAGAAGGGCGCTTCAATAGCAAAATGGGTGGGCTCGTATGTCTCAATTAATTCGATGATTCTTGCATGAATCATTTGAAGCCTTGCATAAATGTCTTTTTCCTTGGTCATTTTTAATACATCCATGGTTACTAAGGCAGGCTTGGGTCCCCCTTTTAAAATAGCATACCCTAGGATTTGGGTACCTGGGTCAATTCCTAAAATAATGGGTGTTTTTGACATGCACAATAAAGTTACATATATCATTGCAAATTCCGAACTTTGTGCTCAATGAATAAAGAGCTACTTAAAAAATTAAGAACTTATTTCAATAATTCTATTGGATTTATTTTATTCATTGTATGCGCGGTGGCTATTTATAATAAAGTAGCTAGCAATGATAATCTAAATCAATTTGGGGATCAAATTAAGCAACAATTTTATACTATTGGCTTTTTTCAGTGGGCAGTCTTAGTAATTTTATTTGGTTTAAATTATTTAATGGAATCTATTAAGTGGAAGCTGGCACTAGCTGAATTAAGTCCTATCACTATTTTAAAATCTTATAAATCTGTTTTAGTAGGCCAGGCTTTTGCTTTTTTTACCCCTGCTAGATCGGGTGATTATGTGGGTAGAATTTTATTTTTAGAAGCTGGTAATAAATTAAAAGGATTGGCCCAAATGGCTTGGGCATCCTATGCGCAGTTATTAATTACCTTATTTTTTGGAAGCATTGGTTTATTTTATAATCTGCCTTTTTTACCCTGGTTAAAATGGGTGGGGCCCTTTATTGCAGCTGCTGCCTTTGTCATTTATTTTCATCCAGGTAATTTTACTGGCTGGCTAAAAAAATTATCCTTACTTCAAATAAAAACTACATTAAAAGGGCAATTGGTCTTATTTGCTTTTTTAAAATATTGTGTTTTTATACTACAGTATACCTGGGTGGTTAAAATATTTAATATACCCATTGGCACCCTGGATCTATGGGTGGCCTTATCGGTCTTGTTTTTTTGTTTAAGTCTAATCCCTTCCATTGCTATAACTGATGTAGTGATTAGAGGCCAGCTTATCGTTTTATTACTTAGTCCTTTTTATGATAATAGTTTAATGCTCATATGTGTAAGTACTATTATATGGGTTGTTAATTTTTTATTACCAGCTATAATTGGCTCTATTCTCATAATAAATTACAGGATAAAGCAATAATTTTACAATAGCCTCCCAATAAATAAACAACCCCAACAAGTAAACAACTAAGATGCATTTCCTTTTTCTTATATTCTCTTTTTTCACCTTTTTGCCAACTAATGATAAAGGCTTGTGTAATTTAAATAATACCGCCTTTAATGCAGGGGAGAAAATTAGTTATACTATTTATTATAATGTCATAGGGCTTTACGTGAATGCTGGAAAAACCGACTTTACGGTGCAGTCTACTAGCTTCAATGACAACGATGCTTTTACTTTCACCGCTATTGGAAAATCTAATTCAAAATATGATTGGATATTTAAAGTAAGGGATAAGTACGAATCGGTGGTGGACGCTAAAACCTTACTACCTTATCAATTTACAAGACAAATAAACGAAGGCTCTTTTCATAAAAAGGAGATGGTGAAGTTTAATCAGAAAGCCAGAACAGCTAGTACTGAAGAGGAAGTATATAAAACATCCGAATGTACTTTCGATGTGGTGAGTGCTATTTATGCTGCTAGGAATTTTAATTATTCAAATTTGGCCATGAATGATAAAATTTCTCTTAATTTTTTTCTTGATAAAAATTTATATCCTTCCTACTTTAAGTACTTAGGTAGAGAAGTAATTACTACTAAATATGGAAAATTTAAAGTCATTAAATTAGCACCCTTATTGTTAAAGGGGAGTATGTTTGAAGGAGGAGAAAAAATGACTATTTGGGTGACTGACGATGAGAATCATATACCCGTTCGTATTGAAACACCTATTGTGGTGGGAAGCATTAAAGTGGATATGGTAGACTATCAAAATATTAGATATCCTCTAAGTTCTTTGATTGAACTCGTAAATAATTAGCAGTTACATTGACAATATATTATTAAACCAAATAAGTTTATTCTATAATTACAGTGAAAACTTACTGTCAATAATTATTTACTAAAGTCTATAGAATTTCTTTTAAAGTAAAGCTTGCACCCGCTCTTATTCCTTTCTCCGTTTCTATTAAACGGCAGCATTCATTCACCGCATCGTGTTCAAAAAATAAGATATAATTTTCCTTAAACGCTGTAGTTAAAAACTTTTCTTTTTCTTCTAAGGTAATAAGGGGTTGCATATCATAGCCCATTACATAGGGCAGGGGTATATGGCCTATGGAAGGAAGTAAGTCTGCCATGTATACAATAGTTTCATTACCCATTTTGATTTTAGGTAGCAACATGCCTTCCGTATGTCCATGCACTACTAGGCAACTTATAGCCTCTGTAAATTTAATTTCCTGTAAACTAGCTGTACTTTGAAAAGCAGGTAATGTGATTAATTTAAGTTGTCCGCTTTGCTTGAGAGGTACGATATTTTCAGTTAAGAAGGAAGCCTTCTCTCTTCTATTGGGATGCAAGGCTAAATTCCATTGTGTTTCACTTACCCAATAAGTTGCATTAGGAAAGGTGGTTACTAATTTATCCTCTATTTTTTTAATAGCGCCACCTACATGATCAAAATGCAAATGCGTTAGTAATACATCGGTGATATCCTCTACCCCTAAATTTATTTTTAGAAGCGCATCAGCCAAGGCAACAGTTTCATGAGGCTGATAATGACTAAAGAATTTGGCATCCTGTTTATCGCCCATGCCCGTATCTATTAATATAGTACGATTTCCTTCTTTAATAACTAAGCAACGTAAAGCCCAAGTGCATAAATTATTTTCATCTGCCGGATTAGATTTATTCCAAATAGATTTTGGTACAACACCAAACATGGCACCACCATCTAATTTAAATTTACCAGTCTCTACACTAAATGCCTGCATGTCCTTTTAATTTTGAAGTTCGGTACAGTAAGACTAGCCCGATGATAAAAAATATAGTTAAGGCCAATACCGAATTTCTTTGTGAGCCAGTTATTTCATTAATAAAACCAAAACTAAACATACCTATTACAATGGCAATTTTTTCAGTAACATCAAAGAAGCTAAAATAACTGGTGGTGTCATGTGTTTCTGGCATTAATTTGGAATAAGTACTTCTGCTTACCGATTGAATGCCCCCCATTACAAAGCCCACCACCACGGCTAAAGTATAAAAAGGAACTACTGCGTTTCTAGGTAAATAATAGCCCATGATACAACCTCCAATCCAAATAACAATGGCCATCATAATGGTATTAAAATTACCCCATTTGCTGGCTAGTTTGGCCATTAAGTGCGCGCCTGGTATGGCCACAATTTGTATAATTAATATTGCCAAAATTAAATTAGTGGTAGGAATATTTAATTCACTTTTTCCATACAAAGTGGCTGCTAACATTACAGTTTGCACACCCATATTATAAAAGAAAAAGGAGAATAAAAATCTTTTAAGTACGGGTAATGTTTTTAATTCAATCCATACTTTATGCAATTCTTTATAGCCTTGGGTAATTAAGTTTTTAGTATGTGCGCCTTTGACCCCTCTGCCTTCTGGTAGTCTTGAAATAGACAACCAGCCAAATCCCATCCACCAAATACCTACAAGTAAAAATGATATTTGTGAAGCCTTGCCTACGGTAATGCCAAACAACTCAGGCTTTAATACAAAGACAAAACAGATAAGTTGTAAAAGTACCGATCCAATATAGCCCATCATAAAACCTTTGGCACTAATGCGGTCGCGGTCTGCAGGGGCGGCAATTTCTGGTAAGTAAGAATTATAAAAAACCAAACTGCCCCAAAAACCCACACAGGCAATAATGACTGAAAATAAACCACCCGTAATATGATTGCTATCAAAAAAGGATAAGGAAGCGCAGGCTAAAGATCCCATGGTACAAAAGAAACGAAGAAATTGTTTTTTATTACCTCTGTAATCGGCAATAGAAGAGAGAATGGGAGAGAGGATGGCTACAATGACAAAGGCAATGGCTAATACATAGTTATAAAGCGCTGTATTTGAAAATTCATAATTACCAATTTTAATTTTATCAATTAATGTATTTTCATTGCCATCGCCAGTCACTGCTTCATAATAAGCAGGAAATATAGTTGAAGTAATAACGAGATTATATACACTATTAGACCAGTCATACATGGCCCATCCGTTCACTACTTTTTTAGAAGCTGTTTGCATTAGCAATTGTTTAGTGTTTTAAAAATACTAAATAATTGTGGAACTCTCCTAAAGGGGATATTTAGTTCAGATAATGGGTGTATAAAAGCCCTAAGATGCTCAGCCCTAGTACAATACGGTACCAACCAAAAGGGGCAAAGCCTCTTTTTTCTACAATGCGCATAAAAAATTGCACACTTAATAGAGCGACTACAAATGCTACAACTGCGCCAATGAATAATGTTATAAGATTCTCCTGTCCAAAAACTTCAGGGTTAGTTTCATAAACATCTAAAGTACTTTTTGCAGAAGCAGCTAGCATAGTAGGTACTGCTAAGAAAAATGAAAATTCTAAAGCTGTTTTTTTATTTAATTGTTGACTCATGCCCCCAATAATAGTTGCTGCACTTCTGCTCAGTCCTGGAAATAAAATAGATA
>CALPSK010000098.1 GCA_943326215.1 Sediminibacterium ginsengisoli
ATATCCCCTAACTTCAATGCTGTTCTCATTTCAAAATGTAAAACGCCCTCATTTACTTGCAAGTCACCATCTGCTACATGAATTACAATATGCTGCTTCTCGGTATTATTATCAATAATTTGAATAGACTCATTGAATTTAATAAAGCGGTGCGAAGGTGTTGCGATATAGGCTCCATTGGTGGCTGCCAATAATTTATGTACTTCACTAATTTGCTGTGGCTTGAAACCATAGTTTTTAATAAGCCCCCAGGTATAGGTAAAATTATGATTTACTTTTTTCCAATGCTTCACGGGAATGGTCAAAATGCCTTTCTGTACCCTTAGTCCTTTTTTCCAAAAATCAGCCACGGTAGTTTCTACAATGGTTTCCGATTCTTTTAATCTTTGAATGGTATCTAGCACATTCTGAGTCATATTAGGTATGACTTCCTGAATGGCAGGCACAATTTTATGTCTAAATAAATTACGGGTATAATCGTCCTTGCTATTCGAACTATCTTCAACAAAATCTAAACCATTCGATTTCGCGAATTCAATAATTGCTAATTTAGAAAATGAAAGCAAGGGCCTTGCTATAGATAAAACGTCTTCTCTTCTTTCAGGAATACCTGTTAAGCCATGTAAACCAGTACCTCTAGCTAGTTGCATAAATACAGTTTCTACTTGGTCATCGGCATGATGTGCAGTGAGTAAAACCTTTTTAGTATTGGTTTGATCTGATAGTAAAGTGCTAAACCAAGCATACCTCATTTCTCTAGCGGCCTCTTGAATGCCCATTTTATAAGTCTCGGCATAGGCAGACGTTTCAAATTTATTAAGGGCTAAGGGTATGGAATATTTTTCAGCAAAGGCTTTTACAAAATTTTCATCTCTAGTACTCTCTTCCCCTCTTAATTGAAAATTAGCATGGGCCATACTTATACAAGCACCCGCCCTATGCATTAGATAGGCAAGTACAATACTGTCTACCCCGCCACTCACAGCTATAATAAAGGTTGATTTCTTTAAGGGAAGCGCTGGAAAAATCTTTTCCCAATTTCGTGTAAAATTTTCGAGCGTTAACATTCAATGAATTGATTGATTATTTTTTTTGCTCTTTGGCCCAAGCATCTTTAAGTGTAACCGTTCTATTAAATACAAGGGCGTCTTTAGTACTCGTAATATCTTGGTAGAAATAGCCTTTTCTTAAAAATTGAAAACGCATATCCAATGCGTCAGTTATCAAGGCAGGTTCAGCCCAAGCATTGGTTTTCGTTAAAGATTGCTCATTAATATAGTCTTTAAAATCCCCTTCTGCATTATCCACATTCTCTACTTTGAATAAGCGGTCGTATTCGTTCAATACAACAGGAACTGCATGCTTGGCAGATACCCAATGAAGTGTTCCTTTTACATGAATACCGGAAGTATCTGATCCACTTTTACTTTCTGGAACATAACTCACATATACTGTTTGCACTATACCCGCTGCATCTTTTTCAAAACTATCACACTTTACAATATAGGCACTCTTTAATCGCACCATTAAACCTGGTCCTAGTCTAAAATATTTTTTAGTAGGCTCTTCCATGAAATCGTCTCTTTGAATATATAATTCATTACTAAATGGAACAGCCCTCAGGCCTCCTTCAGGATCCTCTGGGTTGTTTTCTGAATGAAGTATTTCCTCTCCTTTATCATAATTAGTAATAACTAATTTAATGGGATCGGTTACCACCATTCTTCTTTGAGCAATTTTATTCAAATGTTCTCTCACACAGAACTCTAATAAACTAAAATCAATGATGTTTTCTCTTTTAGCAATACCAATTCTATCACAAAAATCTCTAATACTTTCTGGGGTATAGCCTCTACGACGCATACCACTAATGGTAGGCATACGAGGGTCATCCCAACTATTTACATAGCCTTCTTGCACCAACTGCAATAATTTTCTTTTACTTAAAATAGTGTAAGTAATATTTAAACGAGAAAATTCATATTGCTTGGAAGGATAAATACCTAAATTTTCAATACCCCAATCATACAAGGCTCTATGAGGAATAAATTCCAAAGTGCAAATGGAATGCGTAATTTTTTCAATAGCATCACTTTGTCCATGGGCAAAATCGTACATAGGATAAATACACCATTTATCGCCAGTACGGTGATGATGCGCTTTTTTAATACGGTATAAAATAGGATCTCTTAAAAGCATATTAGGATTCGCTAAATCTATCTTAGCTCTTAATACTTTGGCGCCATCTGCATATTTACCCGCCTTCATATTAGTAAACAATTCCAAATTCTCTGCTATGGATCTATTTCTATATTCATTGCCTGTACCTGCTGCAGTAGGTGTTCCTTTTTGTAAAGCAATTTCTTCTGGACTACTATCATCAACATAGGCCAAGCCTTTTTCAATTAATTGTACAGCAAAACCATAAAGGGTATCAAAATAATCTGAGGCATAACATTCCTTCGCCCAGCTAAAGCCCAGCCATTTCAAGTCGGCCTTAATACTATCTACATATTCGGTTTCTTCAGTAGTCGGATTGGTATCATCAAATCTTAGATTCGTGCCGCCTCCAAAATGAGTAGCCAATCCAAAGTTTAAACAAATACTTTTGGCATGTCCAATATGTAAATAGCCATTGGGTTCTGGTGGAAATCGGGTTAAAATTTGGTCGTACTTACCCGATGCCAGATCCTGGGATATAATTTCTTCAATAAAATTTAGATTCTTTTCCTCGCTCATGATGGTTCTTAGTATGGGGTAAAGATACAAAAACCTGCCCCAAAAACCTACCCCAATACTTAACCCTTGTAGCCGTAGAGCTTTTGTAATTCTAAGACAATTTTTTCAATGTCTTTATCATCCCCCTGAGGTGCGTATGGTTGCTTTAAACTGCTTCCAAAGACAAAGGCCACCGTTTGCCAAAAACCGGCATTAAAGCCCCCTTTATATTCTTTAATTATTTCATAACAGTTATTCCCTGTTTCTCTATTAATTAATTTCATCAACACTTTACCTTGATACACCGATAAATTAGTTACTTTATCACCAAAGTCTCTTTTCATTTCCTTTTCTCTAGACTTAATAATTTTTTTTCTTGCAGCTTCATCGCGTACACCGGCCAATTGATTATTTACATCAGTTATTAACTTGCCTGCTGTTTTTGCATAAGGATAAGTGACATATACTGCATTGCGAAGCCTTGTCCAATTATTCCAATAGTTTTTCCATTGAGCAGTTTGTATGGCAGTTACTTCTACTGTGGGCAACCAAGATTGTGGAATAGTATCTCCTTCAGGAGTAATAAAGGCCTCTACTCTAATATTGTCTCTAATGGTATCATTAGAAATGGTTTGTGCATTAGACTTTAAACTAGTAAAGCCAGCCAAAACAAAAAACATAATATAAACAAAGCCTTTTTTCATATAACTATCTGAAATATTCCTATTTCTATGATTTTAATACACTAATCTATGAAAAGTAACCTTTAAAATCTAGAAATTTCTTGAATTTACTTTTCTTTTAACTTACTCACCCTACTCCAAGTAGCTACACCAAAGCCAAAAGTCATAATGATAACCCCTAACCATAATAAATTAATGAAAGGGAATTCATAAGCTTTTAATGTAATCAAATTGGTTAAGGCCGATGATTCTTTCACCCCAATTTCTAAAGTGCCTTTTTCTTGATCGATGACTTTATTAAAACTAAGTACTAAGTTTTGTGCTTTTACAGTATCTACATTGGATTGCAAATTCATACCTTCTAAGACAATACCAGGATTGGCTGTATACTTTAAGCCTTCTTTAGAAGTCACTGCTAATTGTAAAATTAATTCATTGGTACCTGCAGGTCGGTTGGTGTTCGGATTCACTAATACTTTTTCTAATTTAATATAGCCATTGCTATAAAAAATAGAATCCCCTATTGCTAATTGATGTGGTTTGAAACTTGTAGTATCGTCTTTTGAATTATCCTGAAAGGAAGTCACATAAACGAAAATATCTTTATTCCAATAATGTTTAGAAGAAGGATTCGCCGAGAAGCCCTCCATACCTTTATTGTTTTTTAATACATCAGGATACAAGAAAAATGCTGCTTGCGTTTTTTTCTCTATGAATTTTAGTTCAAAAAATCTTTTATCTAAATTATCAAAGGTATCACGCACATAAGTGACCATGAACTTCCCCATATCGGTGGAAATGCCTTCAAACAAAGTAATATTTTCTCTTGGATTCCCCACCGGGCTTTTACCTGATTCAACACGAAGTGGACTAATGCCTGTTGTATTCCAACTTAATACTGTTTTATTAGAAGAGGATATTAAAATACCCAATAAAACCATTCCAAATCCTATATGTCCAATAGAAGAACCAGCCGATTTTAATTTTGCTTTTTGCATGGTCATCCAAAAGAAAATATTAGCAACAATAGCATAGATGGCAGCAAAGATAGCCACATAAATAGCCCCTTCAAATCCAATACCTTTCTCTTTAAAAGCAACGCCTACAAAAATATAGACGACCGCAGTAATGGCAATAGTTACTAGTAAAGGCATTTTAAGTTTCTGCACCAAAAAGGCCTTGGCAGTTCCTTTGAATTTTAAAAACTGCCCTGTTGCAGTTAATAAACCAATAATAATAGCTACAAATACTTGCACTTGATTATGCGCAAAGGCTGCGTCTTCTGGAGGTGCAATTTTTGTTCCAAATAACTTATTATAAACAGGAATAGAGGTAATAGATATAATAACTACTGCCGATAAAAATAAAATAAGCGATCCTATTAACATCCAAAACTCACGACTATCAATGGCTTCTTCTTTTTGTGGCTCGGCCATATGCTTAAACCTTACAAAAAAT
>CALPSK010000099.1 GCA_943326215.1 Sediminibacterium ginsengisoli
ATAATCACAGGGCTGGCTTGTAAGGGTTCTAAAACACCACCAATACCTACGCCACCACTTAAATGCACCCCTTTACCAATTTGAGCGCAGCTTCCCACAGTCGCCCAAGTATCCACCATCGTACCTTCATCTACAAAGGCCCCAATATTTACATAACTAGGCATTAAAACTACGTTCTTGGCTAAATAAGCGCCATATCTTGCTACCGCGTGTGGTACAGCTCTTACGCCTAAGGCAGCATAGTTCGATTTAAGTAACATTTTATCATGAAACTCAAAAGGGGCAAGCTCCCAGGTTTGCATAGGTTGAATACCAAAGTATAATAAAATAGCTTGTTTCACCCACTCATTCACTACCCATTTTCCGTTAATGGGTTCGGCCACTCTTAATCGACCTTTGTCCACTTCTTCAATTACCTCATGTACTGCTTTACTATATTCAGCCTCTTTTAATAAACTACGATCGGCAAAGGCGGCTTCTATTTTGTTTTTTAATTCCATTGTTTCAATTTGTACAAAATTACAAACTAGCACTTATTTATGCCTACTTATTTTTACACAATAACTAAGCTGAATTTATTTAAAGGGGATTGTTTAATTTGCAGCATGTTTGTTTATGAAGAAGATATACAAGTATGTTTAAGCAGCCTTCAAAATGGAGGGCTTATTCTATATCCCACCGATACGGTTTGGGGTATTGGTTGTGATGCTACCAATGAAGAAGCAGTGGCTAAAATATTCGACTTAAAAAAAAGAGTTGACACCAAGGCCATGATTGTACTACTAGGTGAAGAAGCGCAAATTTCCCAATATGTCGCAGATAATAATGTACAAGTATTCGATTATATAAAAGGTATTCATAAACCCACCACCGTTATTTATCAAAAGGCGATGAACCTTGCAACTAATTTAGTGGCAGAAGACGGGTCGGTGGCCATACGCATTACTAAGGATGCTTTTTGTAAAGATTTACTGAAGGCTTTTGGAAAACCTATTGTAAGTACTTCAGCGAATATTTCTGGATATCCTACGCCTTTATGTTTTGCAGATATTTCCTTAGATATTAAAGATGGGGTTCAATATGTGGTGAAGCATAGACAGGAAGAAACCAATTTGCAAATGCCCTCTTCCATTGTCAAATGGGATGAAGATGGTAATTTAATTATCATTCGTCCTTAATTGATTGCCATGCAAAAAATACTAGTTGTTCAAACGGCCTTTATTGGTGATGTCGTATTGGCGACTGCACTTTTAGAAACCCTGCATGAGCAATATCCTCAAGCGAGTATAGATTTAGTGGTAAGACAAGGCAATGAAAGTTTATTTAATGAACACCCGTTTATAAGCGAGCTTATTGTTTGGAATAAAAAAGAGAATAAGTATTTGCATTGGTTACAAGTGCTAACAAAAATAAGAGCTAAGAGATATGATTTACTCATAAATCTGCAAAGGTTTGCTGCCACTGGTTTGTGGACTGTTTTATCAAAGGCTACTTCGACCATTGGCTTTGATAAAAACCCTTTTTCATTTTTATTTACCCATTCTGTAAAACATGATGTTTCTGAAAATGGAGTACATGAAATAAAAAGAAATCACAAATTAACAGCATCATTAGGCGCCTTAAAGCTTTGCATGCCAAAATTGTATCCAACAAAATCTGATTTTGAAAAAGTAAAAATATTTCAAACTAAAAAGTATATCACTATTGCACCCGCCTCTGTCTGGTTTACTAAACAATTTCCATTAAGCGCTTGGCTTAGTTTTATACAGGCTTTGCCGTTTGAAGGAGTTATTTATATTTTAGGAGGCCCTGGCGATAAAAGTATAGGTGATAGTATTGTAGATGAAGTTTCAAAATTGAATTCAAATACATCCACTAGTTCAAATATTTCAAGTGCATCCAATATATCAAGTGTATCCAAAAAAATAATAAATCTAAGTGGTGAATTAGGTTTTCTAGCATCTGCTGCCTTGCAACAAAATGCAGTTTTAAATTATGTAAACGATTCTGCTCCTATGCATTTTTGCTCTGCCGTCAATGCGCCGGTAGTGGCCATTTATTGTTCTACTATTCCAGCCTTTGGATTTGGTCCTTTATCTACCCAATCTTTTATTGTAGAAACTCAAGAAAAACTAGCCTGCCGTCCTTGTGGTTTACACGGTAAAAAACAATGTCCTTTAGAGCACTTTAATTGTGCCAAAACCATCGCTAATAACCAATTAATAGCCCCATTGCTACAAATGGCCCAACATTAGTACTTTTGTAGCCATGCAAATTCAATTTACACAAGAAGAAGAATCTATATTCAATATAGTGGCTAAGCAAGCTGCTTTATTGAACACGCCTGCATTTGCAGTGGGTGGCTTCGTGCGTGATAAAATTTTGAATAGACCCACTAAGGATATAGATATAGTTTGTATAGGAGATGGGCTGGCCTTGGCCACGGCTTTTGCTAATCAATTCTCTCCAAGACCACCTGTTTCTTTGTTTAAAACATTTGGCACCGCGCAGGTGAAATTGGATAGTATTGAAATTGAATTTGTAGGGGCTAGAAAAGAAAGTTATGCAAGAGAGAGTAGAAAGCCATCGGTAAGTCCGGGCACTATTGAAGACGATCAAAACAGAAGAGACTTTACGGTGAATGCTTTAGCTATTTCTTTAATTGAAAACGATTTTGGAAAAGTAATTGACCCTTTTGGAGGCTTAGAAGATTTGACGAATAAAATTTTAAGAACACCCTTAGCTCCAGAAAAAACTTTTGACGATGATCCCCTTCGCATGATGCGTGCTATTCGTTTTGCTACGCAATTAAATTTTGAAATTACTGCTGAGACATTCACAGCCATTCAAAAAATGGCCGACCGTATTTCGATTGTTTCGCAAGAACGCATTACCGATGAACTACAAAAAATAATGCAAACGGCGCTGCCTTCTAAAGGTTGGTACTTATTAAAAGAAGCTGGCTTATTAAAACATATATTCCCAGTGCTATTGCAATTAGAAGGGGCTGAAACCCTTGATGGTATTGGGCATAAGGACAACTTCTCACATACATTGCAAGTATTAGATAATGTGGCAGCCACTAGTGAGGACCTATGGCTTCGTTGGGCTGCCTTACTACATGATATTGCAAAACCGAAAACCAAAAAGTTTGAAACGGGTTTTGGTTGGACCTTTCATGGACATGAAGTGGTGGGGGCACGCATGGTGCCTAAAATTTTCACACAATTGAAATTGCCCTTGAATGAAAAAATGAAAATGGTGCAAAAATTAGTGGCCCTTCATTTGCGTCCTATTTCATTAACCAAAGAAACGGTTACCGATAGTGCTATTAGAAGACTACTTTTTGATGCTGGAGATGATATTGACAACTTAATGTTATTATGTGCTGCCGATATTACCAGCAAGAATAAAATAAAAGTAAAGCGTTATTTACAAGGCTTTGACTTTGTGAAAGAAAGATTAGTAGAAGTAGAACAAAAAGACAGTATTAGAAATTGGCAACCACCTATTACAGGAGAAATGATCATGGACTTATTCGCCATTGAGCCTTCAAAACAAGTAGGTATAATTAAAGACGCTATTAGAGAAGCCATATTAGATGGGGTTATTCCCAATGACTATGAGGCTGCCTATGGCTTCATGTTAAAAGAAGCTGAAAAACTAGGCTTATTTCCTATAATAAAATAGTAATTTAGCGTTTCAAAATACCAAAATGGCCGTATTAAAATTTAGAGTTTATTGGGAAGAGGATGATGCGATATACCGTGATGTTTTGGTGAAACACACACAAAATTTTCTAGACTTACACTTTATTATTTTAAAGGCCTTTGAATTTGATCAAAAGCATGATGCTACTTTTTACAGAAGCAACGATATTTGGCAAAGAGGAAGAGAGATAAGTAAAGAAGTATATGACCGTCCTTATAAAGTACCTCCATTGTTAATTGCAGAGACTGCTATTAGTACAGAAATAATTGATACCAATCAGCATTTTATTTATGAGTATGATTTTGTAAAGTCATGGTCTTTTTTAATTGCGCTTATTCAGGTTATAAAAAATGCTGATGCAGATATGACGCTTGAATATCCATTAGTTTCACGTATTGAAGGAGTGGGTCCTATGCAATATGGCACCAAGGGTTTACTGGGTGAAAAGTTTGCAGATATTGAAGAGAAGTATGATTTAAATGAGGCCGCTGATGGATTTGGTGAGGAAGGAGAAGAAGACGCGCATGCGTCTGATGATGGAGAAAACACTTCTGATGATGGAGGTGATGATGGTGAAGAAGATGCGGATGCATCTGATGACGAAGACAACAATCAAGAATCCTCTGGTTCTGAGTTTTTCGAAGGAGAAGCTTTTTAGTTCTATAATTCACATTAGTTATTTATTTCAAATTTAAATTAGTCCAAGATTTTGTCTAAAACCGTTTATATAGTGGTGGGTCCTACAGCTGTAGGAAAAACAAGCTTTGCGATTGCACTTGCCAAAGCATTAAATACCGAAATTATTTCAGCAGATGCACGTCAGTGTTACAAGGAAATGAATATTGGAGTAGCTAGACCAAGCCCAGATGAATTAGAGGCGGTGCCTCATCATTTTATTGCATCACATTCAATTACTGAAAATATCAATGCCTCTTATTTTGAAAATTGGGCCATGGATAAAGTAGAGAGTTTATTTTCTACAAAAGATGCTATTGTGATGGTAGGTGGAACGGGTTTATATATTAAAGCATTTTGCGAAGGCCTTGATTTAATACCTGCTATTGACGCTGAAATTCGAGAAAATATTATAGCACAGTATGAGAAATTAGGTTTACGCTGGTTGCAAAAAGAAGTATCG
>CALPSK010000100.1 GCA_943326215.1 Sediminibacterium ginsengisoli
ACCATCCAGCGTAAAAACATGTTGAGCCTTTTGCAAGTAGATCCTGATACAGGACTTGATATATGTTTTTTGGTTCTCGCGGGGGCATCTTCTAAAGAGAAAAAATAATCTTGAAAATGAGTTAGTGCTTTTTCAATAGTGTGAATCTTATTTTTTGAATCAATGCTTTCAGTATTGGTTTTGTCTATGCTTTTGCTACTCAATCTCGCAGTTTTAAAAAAAGCTGTTTCTAAACTTTCATTTTTACTATAATGCTGTTTAAAAAATTCAATACAATAGAGTAAGTCGGTATCGTTGAAAGTACGGTGCGCAAAGCCTAGTAATTTTTTTAAATCTTTATCTTGATGCTCTGTACAAAATGCAAAGGGTGCATTGTCCATTCTTTCAAGTAACTCCTTGCTTTTATTAATAATGGTGGTTCTATTGCCCCAGGCAAAAATGGCTGCAAAAAAACCAGCAATTTCAATATCCTGCTGCTTTGTAAATAAATGAGGAATACAAATGGGATCCTTCTCAATAAACTCAATATGGTTGTACTGCTTTACTTTTTGTTCTAATAATTGATGAATCTCATCTTTCATTATCCAATGGCTTGTGCTAAATCTGCTATTAAGTCATCTGCATCTTCAATACCTACACTTAAACGAATAAGCCCATCAGATAAACCATTGGCAATCCTTTGATCACGTGGTATAGAAGCATGGGTCATACTCGCAGGGTGATTGATTAAAGACTCCACACCTCCCAAGCTTTCCGCTAAAGAAAACACCTTGGTGCTAGAGAGTACTTTAGTAGCCGCTTCAATGGTATCAGTTTTTAAAGTAAAGCTCATCATACCTCCAAAGCCACGCATTTGTTTTTTAGCGATAGCATGATTAGGATGATCCTCAAAGCCACACCAGTATACCTTACCTACTTTAGGATGTTGTCTTAAATAAGCAGCTACTTGAATACCATTCTCACAATGTCTTTGCATACGTACATGCAATGTTTTAATTCCTCTTAAAACTAAAAAGCAATCTTGTGGGCCTGGCACGGCGCCTGTACTTTTTTGAATAAAATACAATTGGTCTCTTAGTGTTTGATCATTCAACATCAAACAGCCTTGAATGACATCACTATGACCGCCTAAATATTTGGTAGCCGAGTGCATCACAATGGTGGCACCTTGATCCAAGGGGTTTTGTAAATAAGGAGAGGCGAAGGTATTGTCTACACAAACCATACAATTATGTTTTTTACCAATAGTGGATATCGCTTCAATATCACTAATATTCATTAATGGATTGGTTGGCGTTTCTAACCAAATTAATTTAGTGGCAGGTGTCATAGCTTTTGCTACATTATTGGCATCTGATGTATCTACATAAATAAATTTGATTCCCATTTTTTCATGGACTTTAGAGAACAACCTGAAAGAACCTCCATACATATCATGGGCAGCCACTACTTCATCTCCTGGCACTAGTAAACGCATCACTGCATCGGTAGCAGCGACCCCACTAGCAAAGGCTAATCCAAATTTTCCATTTTCAATCACTGCAAAGGCTTCTTCTAAAGCAAACCTAGTAGGGTTTTGACTTCTTGCATATTCATAACCTTGATGTACGCCAGGTGCCGATTGCACATAGGTAGAGGTTTGATAAATAGGTGTCATGATGGCACCTGTACTTGGATCGGGATGCGCACCTGCGTGAATATATTTGGTAGCTAGTTTCATTTCTAAATTTTAAGTTTTTTAAAAGTATTTTATTATTTTATTTTTTTCAAATTCATTTAATTCTATTCTATTCTATTTTATATAATTCAATAGTATTACTTATTACACAAACACATTTCCATTTTTAAACATTCTATAAGAATAGATAGTAGGCACTAATACCATTACAACCATAGCTATAAAAAATATAACAAAAGAAGCGACTGAACTAAAGACCAAACCAGCAAAAAATTGAATTACACCTCCGTATAACCATACCTTACCTGCAATCTTATGCGTGGCATTCCAATTATCTACATTATCTAAAGTCCAAGGCAGTTTAAAGCCTGCAAAATAGTTCTGTTTTAATTTGGGCATATATAAACCTAAACCAGCAAAAGCCAAACCCATCATGGGGAATAATAATTTTTCTATAGAAATACCTTGGTGTGAGGTAGCGTATAAAATAACCATGCTTAATGCAGTTAGAAATAAGACAGTAAAAAATCCAAACTTTTGAAATAAGCCATCTTCCATTTGCTCACTTCTTTTGGGATCAATTTTTTTTATATAGGTCAAAAAGAAATAAGTAAATAAACTAGCTATTCCCATTATACTAGGCCCTAAATAAATACTATCCTTACTGCCAAAACCGTCCGCCTCTCCTTTAATATTAAAATGAGTAGGGATAATTTTAGGTAAACTAGGGTATAAGTAGGCGGCATATATAAATGGGATCCCAATTAATATGAGTACATAAAAGAGCACCATTTTTTTATTATTCATAAAGCCTACTTTAGGCTTTAAAGTTACTATATATTCGGTTTTAATCAATAATACGCTATGTCCACAAAAAAATTTACTTTTGCTTCAAATTCTAAAAAATGAGCAAAGGTCCAATTTCAAAGTTTGTAGAACATCACTATAGACATTTTAATGCTGCTGCCTTGGTAGATGCAGCTAAAGGTTATGAAACCCACCTTTTAGAAGGGGGCAAAATGCTAGTGAGTTTAGCAGGTGCCATGAGTACGGCTGAATTAGGTATTAGCTTGGCTGAAATGATACGTCAAGATAAAATTGCTATCATTAGCTGTACGGGTGCAAACCTTGAAGAAGATGTCATGAACTTAGTGGCGCATAGCCATTATAAGCGTGTTCCTAATTACCGTGACTTGACACCTCAGGACGAGTGGGATTTATTAGAAAACCATTACAACCGTGTAACCGATACTTGTATTCCAGAAGAGGAAGCATTTAGAAGATTACAAAAACATATTGTGAAGTATTGGAAGCAAGCTGAAGAAAAAGGCGAGCGTTATTTTCCGCATGAATTTTTATACCAAGTCGTATTAAGTGGCGAGTTAGAACAATATTATGAGATAGATCCTAAAGACAGTTGGATAGTTGCTGCAGCTAAAAAGAATATTCCTATTGTAGTTCCAGGTTGGGAGGATAGCACTACTGGAAATATTTTTGCCAGCTACGTGATTAAAAAAGAATTAAAAGCAAGCACTGTTAAAAATGGTATTGAATACATGGTGGAATTAACAGAGTGGTACCGTGCGAATAGTGGTGGAAAGGGTGTTGGATTTTTCCAAGTGGGTGGTGGTATCGCAGGAGATTTCCCTATTTGTGTAGTACCTATGATGTACCAAGACTTAGAATGGCATGATGTACCTTTCTGGAGTTATTTCTGTCAAGTAAGTGAT
Organism: Sediminibacterium ginsengisoli; assembly: GCA_943326215.1. GTDB lineage: Bacteria > Bacteroidota > Bacteroidia > Chitinophagales > Chitinophagaceae > Sediminibacterium > Sediminibacterium ginsengisoli_D. Next base: position 3,409 of record CALPSK010000100.1, read on the forward strand.
AGTACTACTTCTTATGGTTCTTATTCTGGAGCTGTTCCTAATGAAAAAATTACCTGGGGTAAATTAGATATTCATACGCCTAAGTTTATAGTGGAAAGTGACGCTACCATTGTAGTGCCGTTGATATTTGCCTACATTTTAGGTCAATAATTAAAATGGGTCTAAAGAAAATTTAAGACCCAATTTAATTTTTTCTCTAATGATTTTTTCAATAAAAAAGCCCTTAGATTTCTAAGGGCTTTTTTATTTTCTTTCTGATCTAATTATAGATTAAATAGAAATGAGAAAATATAATTTTAAGCGAACTTTGAGCAAAGCGATAGAGAGCGAAAAATTATATTTTGAGTGAATATTTAATCTAACGACCCGGCATATTCAAAGGCAAATCTCTTTTTAACATTTCTTCTCTTGTAGCCATTTCCCATGCTGTTTCAAAAATAATACGAACTCTTTTTTCCATTAAGTCAAAATTAATTTTCTCCACTGTATCAGTTGGTTTATGGTAGTCTGCATGTGTACCGTTGAAATAGAAAATAACGGGGACGCCTTTGGCTGCAAAATTATAATGATCGCTTCTGTAATAAAAACGATTAGTATCTTTTGGATCGTTGAATCTTCTATCTAATTCCATGTTATAGTTTTTATTCACTTTGTCTGTGATAGGCTGCAAATCGCTACTTAATTTATCTTCTCCAATTAAGTATACATAGTTCATAGAATCTCCCTTATAAGTGGGATCAATTCTTCCTACCATGTCAATATTTAAATCTACCGATGTTTTATCTAATGGAAATACGGGGTGCTCGCTATAATATTGAGAGCCTAGTAAACCTTTCTCTTCACCAGATACATTCATAAATACAATATTACGCTTAGGGCTAAAACCTTTTTTACTTGCTTCAGCAAATGCTTGCGCTATAGCTACCACGCTGGCTGTACCTGAACCATCATCATCTGCACCATAATAGATGACTCCGTTCTTGATGCCTTCATGGTCGTAGTGGCTAGTGATAAACATATATTCATCTGTCTTTTCTTTACTAGGCAATACGGCCATAACATCGGCACTAGGAATTTCGCTATTTCCACGCTCAGCCGTCCAATCAATAGTGGTGGTGTAAACACCTTTAGGCACATCGGCTAATTCTTGGTCTGAAAAATCCTTGCTGCCTCCTAATAAACGACTCCCTAAGCTTTTAGAAACTGTCATGCTCGCAAAATTGCTAGTACCACTTGGTTTTAAACTTAATCTACCTGTTAAATTGCTTGGGTAGCTTGGATTGTTGTTAGCAATAATGATGATACCTAAGGCGCCTAATTTTTGAGCAGCCATTATTTTATACATGCTTCTTTCCTTACTTTCTGTAGCGACTAATAATTTTCCTTTTACAT
>CALPSK010000101.1 GCA_943326215.1 Sediminibacterium ginsengisoli
ATAAACGAATCACATTCGGCTTTGCTTCTCCTGTAAATATTTTATAATCATTCAATAAAACTTTTCTAATATCTTCTAGTCCTGCTTCCATCTCAAATCCAATCATTAATCCTTTGCCTCTTACCGCCTTCACCCCTTTCATGTTTTTTAATGCCTCCATTAAGGCTTTCCCTTTTTCAGCAGCAGCTTCCATTAAATTTTCTTTCTCCATTACTTCCAATACTGCTAAGCCAGCAGCACAGGCTAATGGGTTGCCTCCAAAAGTAGTGCCCAATAAACCAAACTTTGCTTTAATATGGGGGGCTATTAAAATGCCTCCAATAGGAAAGCCATTGCCCATCCCTTTTGCCATTGAATAAATATCGGCGTTCACGCCTGCATAGTCATGTGCAAAGAATTTACCAGAACGGCCATAACCACATTGAACACTATCTGCTATATAGACTGCGCCATGCTTATCACATAATGAACGAATAGTTTGTAAAAAAATATTGGTGGCCTCATATATACCTGCCACACCTTGTATGCCTTCAATAATAACACCTGCTATTTCATCTCCTTGTTTATCGAAACAGGCTGTTAAAGCTTCTACATCATTGAAGGGTAAGAAAATAATATTATCTGTTTCATTGACAGGAGCTATAATACTTGGATTGTCTGTAGCAGCCACTGCTAAAGAAGTTCTTCCATGAAAAGATTTTGAAAAGGCAATTATTTTTTTTCTACCTGTATGAAAGGAAGCTAATTTTAAAGCATTCTCATTCGCCTCTGCGCCACTATTGCATAAAAATAATTGATAGTCTTGTTTGCCACTTATTTTATTTAAGGCAGCTGCCAATTCTTCTTGAATGGGCATGATTACTGAATTAGAATAAAAAGCCATGGCATGCAACTGCGTTTCAATTCTTTTTACCCAATGCGCATGCGTATGGCCAATACTAATAACCGCATGGCCACCATACATGTCTAAGTATTCAGTACCCTTATCATCCCAAACATGAGATCCCAAGGCCTTGGTAATGGCAATAGGTTGTAATGGATATACTTGAAATAAAGACATCTTATTTATTTTAAAAATTACTTGCTTTTAATTGAATGCCTGCTGTTTCATCTAAGCCCATCATCAAATTCATATTTTGCACTGCCTGACCCACTGCGCCTTTTAATAAATTATCTATAGCTGTATGAATCACTATTTTGTTTTCTTTTTGTTCAATGTGAATTAGACATTTATTCGTGTTCACTACTTGTTTTAAATCAATAGGACTTAATGAAACATGTGTGAAAGGATGGTATGCATAATAGTCACCATAAATTTTATTAAGCTCATTTAGGCTTAATGTAGTTTCCAAAATACTACTTACAAAAATACCTCTTGTAAAATCGCCTCTCCAAGGCACAAAGTGAACCGATGTATTGGTATTACCTTGCAATTGATGCAAGCTTTCTTGTATTTCATGCAAATGTTGATGCTCTAATGTTTTATAAGGCTGAATATTATTCGCTCTCCAACTAAAGTGACCTGTATTAGATAAACCTTGGCCAGCCCCTGTGGACCCTGTAATACCCGTTGTATATATATCTTTCAATAAACCTTTAGCCCCCAAGGGTAATAAACCTAATTGAATAGCCGTTGCAAAGCAACCTGGGTTGGCAATATTTTGAGCTTTTTGAATAGCCGCTTTATTTAATTCTGGTAAACCATATACAAAATTTCTTTCTCCTTGTTTAGAAGTAGCCGCTAATCTAAAATCTTGAGACAAATCAATAATTTTTATTTTGGGCGAAATAATATTCGATGCTAAAAACTTCACTGCTTCTCCATGTCCTAAACATAAAAATAAAATGTCAATATTGTCTTGAAGACTACTAGTGAAAACTAAATCGGTATCACCTAGTAAATCGGTATGTACTGAACTTATTAATTGACCAGCGCTACTAGTACTATGCACAAAATTAATTTGCACTTGCGCATGGTGAACTAATACACGCAGTAATTCACCACCTGTATACCCTGCTCCACCCACAATACCAATATTTATTTTTTGCATCTTAGTTCTTTTATATTTAATCGATAATACGCTACGTTTAATTTAGTTTACTTTATCGTTTAGTTTATTATTTACTTATCCTATTACTTTTTATTCGATTCTTTTATTTGATGAAAGATGCTTACCTGGTTACCAAATATTTTGGTGAACCCTCTTACATCATTACCTGTCCAGCCTGTATTCATCTCACCATACTTTCCAAACTTGGCACTCATTAAATCGTTGGCCGATTCAATACCAATAATTTGAAAACGATAAGGATGAAGTTGTATAGACACAGTACCTGTTACTTGTTCTTGTGCACTAGTAAAATAAGATTCTATATCACGCATCACTGGATCTAGTATTTGACCCTCATGCAACCAGCTGCCATAGAACTGCGCCAGTTGGTCTTTCCATGCTAATTGCCATTTTGTTAAAACATGTTTTTCTAAAGCATGATGTGCTTTTAAAATAACCATGGGCCCTGCTGCTTCAAAACCCACACGGCCTTTAATGCCAATAATAGTATCTCCTACATGAATATCTCTACCAATGCCATAAGCGCCTGCAATAGATTGTATAAACTGAATGGCTTCAGTGGGGTGATTGAATTTTTTATTATTCACCGATTTAATTTCTCCTTTTTCAAAATCAATCATTATCTCTTCCTGCTGCCCTTCCTTGGTCATAGGGGTGGGCCATGCGGATTCAGGCAAGATACCTTTTGATTGCAAGGTTTCTTTTCCTCCCACACTAGTACCCCATAAACCTTTATTAATAGAGTAGGCTGCTTTTTCAAAATTCATTTGCACTCCTTTCTCTTTTAAATAGGTAATCTCTGCTTCTCTACTTAATTGTAAATCACGAATAGGTGTTAATATTTCAACACCTGGAATCATGATTTGAAAAATCATATCAAAACGCACTTGATCATTACCAGCGCCAGTACTTCCGTGCGCTACTTTATTCGCCCCTAATTTTTTTACATGCGCAGCAATATGCAATGCCTGACTTAAACGCTCTGCACTTACACTTAAAGGATAGGTATTGTTTTTTAAAACATTACCATAAATCAAGTATTTAATGATACTATCATAATAGCCTTTCACAGCGTCCACAGTGGTATGCGTTTTCACACCTAAAGCATAAGCATGTGCTTCAATCTTTTTTAATTCTTCTTCTGAAAAGCCGCCGGTATTCACTACTACACTATGCACTTCTAAACCTTTGTCTTCGGTTAAATATTTAACGCAGTAAGTGGTGTCTAATCCGCCGCTAAAACCTAAAACTACTTTTTCCATTTTCTTAATTATTTTCTAAACCAGTTTAATAATTTGCTTTGCTTTATTTTCATAAAGCGTTCGTACAATTTTGAATTGTTTTTGAAATCAGCCGCTACTTCTTCAATAGTATGGGCTTGCTTAGGCTCATATAACATGGCGGTACACATACAATTTTTACGATCCTTACTCATTAGAATATCATAATTCACACAACTCTTGCAACCTGCCCAAAACTCTTCATCATCGGTAAGTTCACTATAGGTCACTGGCTCATAGCCTAATTCACTATTAATTTTCATGACGGCTAAGCCGGTGGTTAATCCAAATATTTTAGCATTTGGATATTTTTCTCTGGACAATTGAAAAATCGTTTGCTTAATTTTTTTAGCAATCCCTGTTTTACGAAAAGCAGGGGCTACAATTAAACCACTATTGGCCACAAACTGTCCGTGCTGCCAAGCCTCGATATAACAAAAGCCTACCCAAGTGCCGTCTTCAGTATAGGCGATCACCGATTTGCCTTCGTTAATTTTTTTAGCTACATAGTCTGGGCTACGTTTAGCAATACCCGTACCACGTGCTTTAGCCGAAGATGCCATTTCATCGGTAATGTCATTTGCAAAAGAAGCGTCGCCACTATGGGCAACACGTACTATTATTTTCTGTTCCAATTAGCTTTAAAATTTAAGAAAGTAGAATGCTGGCGTAAGATGAATTCTTTGTTGGGGTTTTTCCACTGATAGGGGCAAGGGCCAATTGCTCGTCCTATCAGAATCCACGTCGGTAACTAGGACCATTCAATACAGGCGTTGGTGCTTTAAAAGCACTAGTCAATAAAATATGTAATTGTTCCTGTTTCATTTATAAATTCCTTTTGTATAGGATAGAGAGCGTAAAAATAGATAATTATATAGACAATATGCCCTCATCAGGCCTATAATTTGCCTATGAAGCCCAAGATGGGCCAATATAAGCTTGAAAATGAATGAGTGTTAGTTTTTTAATAGCCTTATTCATTCGTAATTTTGTAACTAATACAAGTAAAACAAATCTTTATGAAATTACAAATTACCACTAGCCTAGTGATCGCATCCCTAATTCTTTTATCATGTGGTCAAACAAATGATAAAGCAAATATAAGTAGTGCGGATACCAATCAAGTGGCTGCCATGGATACTACTTTAGAAAAAACCTATGCAGTTAGTTTAGTGAATAATAAAAAAGATCCTACTTGTGGCATGCCAGTAACTGCAGGCATTAGCGATACAGCACATTATGAAAAAAATGTTTTGGGATTTTGTTCTGTAGAATGTAAGAATGAATTTTTGAAAAATCCAAAAGCGAATATAGCAGCAGCAGAACTTAAATAATTTTTGACCAACAAAATAGGTAAGAAAATAGTTAGCAAAAGAAATAGATAATTTCTTTCTATAATTACTA
>CALPSK010000102.1 GCA_943326215.1 Sediminibacterium ginsengisoli
CCATCAAAACCTGTGAATCTTCTTTCTTCGGGCACATCTAATCTTTTGGCTAATGCACCAATGCTATTATTTATTTCCTCAGTTAAAGATTTATGGCAATTATCCAAATTGTCTTTGAAGGCATCGGCCATCGCAACAATTTTCACATTTTGTTTACTAGACAATGCTTGCATAGCGGCACCGGTACCTCTTCCACCACAACCTACTACTGCAATTTTAATGGTATCATCGGAGCCGGAAAAAAAATTGGCTTGGGATAATAAGGGCGCTGCTAAAATACCTCCTGCTAGAAGGCTGCTTCTTTTTACGAAATCTCTTCGTGAATTATTTCCCGAAAATGGTTTGTTCATAATGGTAATTTTTAATTTATAAATTTAAATAGGCCTTAAAAAATTGTTTAATTTCTTCTTCTGTGGGTTGATTCAAAGGACGTACAAGCCTTATTCCCACTTGCTTTGCTTCTGTTAACCACCACTTGCTTTTTGGAATTTGTGGATCTCTTCTATTCCAAATAGGGTCTGAATGTATTCTTTTCGACGATCTTAATTCAGTAGCAGGGTCTAGATAACTTCCTCCTTTTAATGTTTTAGGATACTTCAGTAAGCTAGGCGCTACTTTGAATTCATTATTGGTAATTTTTTCAAACGCTGCCTCATCATAATGATCCAAGGTCCATTCAGTAAGGTTGCCGAGCATATCATACAAGCCCCAGGGGTTAGGTAGTTTTGTTCCTACTTTATGAAATGTATTTTCACTATTTTTTTCATACCATGCATACTTATCTAAATCGGATGCGTTGTTTCCAAAAAAATAAGCGCTAGTGGTTCCCGCTTTGCAAGCATATTCCCATTCTGCTTCTGTTGGTAGTCGATAAAATATTTTAGTTTTTTGATACAACCATTTACAATACATAATAGCCGCATACTGCGACATGCTATTAGCAGGGTAGCCTCCTTCTTTACCCATACCCCAACTTAAATCCACATATTGAGGACTAGGCCTTGTAATAGCGTCCACGCTTACATTCTGGCTAGTGCTCTCGTCTTTTAAAAATACATCTAACTCATCCCTGGTGACTTCATAAGCACTCATCCAAAAAGGCGCAATGGTAATTTTTTTTTGAGGACCCTCCTCTTTATTTCTTCCTTTTTCATTTTCTGCGCTTCCTAATAAAAAATCTCCACCTTGTATAGGCATCATTTTAAAACGAAGAGTAGATCCTACTAGGGGCTGATCATAACTTATAAAATTATTTTCTTGCGCATAAATGAATGAAGACGCCGTCATTAAAAAATATACACTTAAAAATATTTTATAGAATTTCAATGCCCTTGGTTTAGTGTATTAAGTTAAAACTTATTTTATTGTTTTATCTATTTTTTACCCTGATTTATACCGGCGGCTTGCCAGTAATTTTTAAAATTCTCAGTGGCATCAAAATGTAATTTCCCCTTTTGAAGCGTACTTACTAATAAAGCAGCTTGATTAGATAAGGCCAAGGCCTTGGCTTGCTTTATGGGTAAAATACTGCAAGCGGTGGCTAGCCAATCCGCTGTGGCACCGGTTTTGGCAATAATGGTTACATTTCTTAGGTTGCTTACACCATAGCCAGTTATAGGGTTAATGATATGAGAATATTTCACGCCCTCTTTTTCGAAATATTGGTATACATCTCCCGATGTAGCAACAGCAACATTAGATAACTGCAATTTTTTGCTCACTAAGTCATCGGTGGTTTCGGGTAGGTTCACACCAATAAGCCAACCTTTAGTATTCAATGGAGCGCCACTCATTACAATATCACCTCCTGCATCAGCTAAGGCCTGCTGTATTCCACTGGTTTTTAAATAATCAATCACCCACTGAGCAATATAACCTTTAGCAATTCCTCCAAAATCTAATTGCATACCAGCGCTGGGAAGAAAAATAGTACCTAAACGTTTATTTATTTTTACTTGCCCTAATCCAACGAATTTTTTTGTGGCAAGAACTGTACTTGCCTCTGGGAATAATTTAACTTTTCTAGCATTTCTCCATAAACTAGATAAAGGACCAATACTAATATCATAAGCGCCTTTAGTTTGTATAAAGGCCTGCTCAGCTTTTAGTACTAGATCCAACATGGCAGGTGACATTTTATAGGGCAGCAAACCTGCACTGGCATTGATTTTTGATAACTCGCTACTGGAGTCGTAATTGCTAAAAATATGCGCTAGGGAGTCTACTAATTGAAAGCAGTTTCGAGCTAAATGATTGGCCTTGATAGAATCGGTACTTACAATAATTATATGAAAGGGAGATCCCATCTTCATTTCCGAATAGCGATACTTCCCAGTTTGTGCATGCACAAAGGGTGTAGAAAATACAAGAAGGCCTATTGTATAAATGAATGCTTTCAAACTTGTTCTTATTAATACTTATGCCTAAATTTAAACTATAAAAAAATACAATACTATGGAACGCAGAAATTTCTTAAAACAAAATTTTTTAGTAGGCGGTTCACTTTTAGCAGGCAGTAGTTTATTAGCAGCAAATGCAAAAACTTTCAAATCCAACCCTGTAGAACCTACCCCCTTTAAATTAAAATATGCTTTTCACGATGGGATGTTTGAAAATTTTGCGGGTCCTAATTTTATTGATCAAATAAAATACGCACATAGTATTGGCTTTACTGCCATTGAGGACAATGGGATGATGAGTAGAACCCCTGAAATGCAGCAAAAAATTGGAGATACACTTGCTGCACTTGGAATGCAAATGGGTGTATTTGTGGTGAACTTCTCTAATAATGATAAAACTAATTTAACTACTGGCTCTAAAGAATGGAAGGATAAGTTTACGGCATCTTGTAAGGAAGCCGTAGAAGTAGCTAAAAGAACGAATGCAAAATGGATGACCACTGTGCCTGGTAATTTTGATAGAAGTTTACCCATGGATATTCAAACAGGTAATGTAATTGAAGGATTAAGAGCAGGGGTAGAAATCTTAGAAAAAAATAATTTAATCACTGTTTTAGAACCCTTGAGCGATACACCCAATTTATTTTTACGCTACTCAGATCAAGCCTATGCAATTTGTAAAGCCATCAATAGCCCCGCTTGTAAAATTTTATTTGACATGTATCATCTGCAAAAAAATGAGGGCAATATTATTAATAATATCAACAGGTGTTGGTCTGAAATTGCCTATTTCCAAATTGGCGATAACCCAGGTCGCAAAGAACCAGGATCGGGGGAGATGAATTATCGTAATATCTTCAAACATATTGATAGTAAGGGTTACAAAGGAATACTAGGTATGGAGCATGGAAAAGTAGGTGCAGGTAAAGACGGAGAATTGGCTTTAATTAAAGCCTATAGAGAGGCCGATAATTTTTAATGAATTTATTTTAATGAATCCGAATTATTATAATGAATCTATAATTAACTAATAGCAGAAAGCTTATAAATAATCCACTATGAAAAAATATTTTCTTTTCTTTTTAGTTTTTACACTCGCTGGAAAAACAAATGCACAAAATTATCAACCTAATTGGGAATCCTTGAATACTAGAAAAATTCCTTCTTGGTTTCATCAAGATAAGTTTGGCATTTTTATTCATTGGGGTGTGTATTCTGTGCCTGCTTATGCACCTGTCATGCCTAATAGTGGGTATAGTTATTCTGAGTGGTATAGATATAGGTTGCATGAGAAACAAAAAGATTTTATGGCCTTTCATAATAAAAATTATGGAAGCAGCTTTGCTTATGAACAATTTGAACCGATGTTCAAAGCAGAAATGTTTGATCCAAATCAATGGGCCGATGTATTTAAAAAATCGGGCGCACGCTATGTAGTGCTTACTTCTAAACACCATGATGGTTATACTTTATGGAATAGTGCTGAAGCCGATCGCGATTGGAACAGACCTTGGAACGCAGTAACGGGAACACCTAAGCGTGATTTATTAGGAGACTTGTCTACCTCAGTAAGGGGTGCAGGACTTAAAATGGGTTATTATTATTCTTTATACGAATGGTTTAATCCCTTATGGTTGCATAACCGAAAAAAATATGTGACGGAACATATGATACCACAGTTTAAAGATTTAGTCACTAAATATAAGCCCTCTGTTATTTTTTCTGATGGCGAATGGGATATAGCTGATACCGCTTGGCAAAGCCCTGCACTACTGGCTTGGTTATTTAATGAATCACCCGTAAAAAATGAAGTAGTGGTGAATGATCGATGGGGTAATAACACAAGAGAAAAAAATCATGGCGCCATGTATACGACTTCTGAATATGGAAGTGGCATGGACGCCAGTATAATTTGGGAAGAGAGTCAGGGGGTGGGGCATTCTTATGGCTACAATAGAAATGAACAATTAAAAGATTATAAAAGCAGTCATGATTTAATATTAATGTTAGGTGATATTGTTTCAAGAGGGGGCAATTTATTATTAGACATTGGACCTGATGCAGATGGTACTATTCCTGTGATTATGCAACAACGTTTATCAGACATAGGAGATTGGTTAGCTATGAATGGAGAAGCTATTTATGAAACGGAAGCTTGGAGGCCTGCTCAGTGGACTAAGGGTTATGTTCCACCAAAGAAGGGGGCTAGTTATATGGCTGCTTATAATGTAGCTAAACTTGTAGTACCACAAAAAGATAGCGCTTATATAGAAACTTTTTTTACCAAAAAAGGAAACGATATTTATTGTATTGTGCCTTCTTACAGAAATAC
>CALPSK010000103.1 GCA_943326215.1 Sediminibacterium ginsengisoli
ACTATGCCTTCACCATATCTTGCGATTTAGGTGCTCCGTGTCTAGTCTCTACACGTTCCCTTTCGGGCTTCGCTCGGTATTCCCATTTTAAAGGGTTCGCCGAATTTACGGAGTTCTACATCTTCAATTTCTCGAAGCGCACTCAAATTTTGTTCAACCAAAGAACAATGTCTAAGTCCTGCGTGTCTACCAGTTCCACCACCAAGGCGTCTTCATCAGACTTAAAAAAAATCCCAGTCCGAAGAACGGGATTTTTGGAGCGAAAGACCGGGCTCGAACCGGCCACCCCGACCTTGGCAAGGTCGTGCTCTACCAAATGAGCTACTTTCGCTTGTATAAGAACTATTTTTAGGACTGCAAAAATAACGAAACAGCGCTCTTAAACAAATTTTTTTTCTTACTTATACTCAGGCTTGTATTGTGAGCTAGGTTGCACTTCTGGATTGGGTTTAACGAAACGGCTATTGTAGAGTTGAGTACAATTACCTAAAACCAATGCTAGTATAGCAAAAATAGACACATAAAAAAAGAATCGAGACGAACTTACCCAATTAGTGGCGATATCTTTTTCAGCTGTATTATCTTGTAAATCGTGTGACATATTGTTTATTTACGGATGCAAAAATAGCAACAAGTTCTTAATAATGAGCTAGTTTGGCCACTATTTTACTAAAATATTGCTTGTTTTTAATAAAGTATTGATAAACCACGGATCCGGGATAAACGCCCTCTAGTGTTTCTAAGGCTTTGGGCGATTGAGTTCTTTTCAATTTACCTGATAAAACATAGCCCATAAAAGCAAAATGCGCTTTGGCAATAGCAAAAAAGAAGCTTGTATCGCCACTTAATAAGCCCTTATAGGCTGAAATAGCATCTAAACTAAATCTAGCAGGCAATTTCCAAATAAGCGATGACAAAGGCAAATTCTTAGTGAGCATGATTAAGTTGTTTCTAAAGTTCAGAAACACTTTACGACCACCTCTTGGTAAAGTACCTGCCCCCACATGATAAACTGCCGATTGCGGGCAAGCATAAATTTTATAACCTGCTAATTGTAATCTCCAACATAAATCTATTTCTTCTTGATGTGCAAAGAAGCTTGCATCAAAACCATTCATTGCATGAAATAATTCTGAACGAATCATCATGCAAGCACCGGTTGCCCAAAATATAGGCGCTGCAGTATCATACTGCTCATTGTCTTTTTCACAAACATCAAACACGCGTCCTCTTGAAAAAGGATAACCCAATGCATCTATCCAACCTCCTGCAGCCCCTGCATATTCAAATACATCCTTATTATTAAAAGATAAAATTTTAGGCTGACATGCAGCAATAGTTTTATTGGACTCCAATAAATTTACTATGGGCTGTATCCAATGAGGATCCACTGCCACATCTGAATTTAATAAAACATAATAATCGGCTTTTACTTTTTGCAAGGCCCAATTATAACCACCTGCAAAACCTTCATTTGTATTATTCGTAATTATTTTAACCGAAGGGAATTTTTCTTTTACTAAAGAAATAGAATTATCGGATGAACCATTGTCAGCCACCACCACTTCAAAATTTTCATACTGAGTGGCTAAAACGGATGGCAAGAATTTTGCTAAATAACCGGCCCCGTTATAATTTAATATGACTATGGAGACTAGCGGTTTCAATGTAATTGTTTTTGCGAATGTAAGCCCAAAATATGGGAAATTGACCTAAAAAAACTAACTTAGCACTATGAATACGGGAAGTTTTTTACATAGAAACCTAGATTTACTCAATCATCCCTTGGGGTAGTTTAACTACCTCCATTTTTTTGTATTCAAGCGAGAAGCATTTTTCGCTTTTCTCACCATTTATTTACTTTCCAATAATTCAATTTATAGAAATGACTCATTCAACTATTAGTTCCAATGCTGCTAAATATTTAGCACTAGAAGAAAAATACGGCGCTCATAATTACCACCCACTTCCAGTAGTTCTTGAAAGAGGCGAAGGTGTTTACTTATACGATGTAGATGGTAAAAAATACTTCGATTTTCTAAGTGGTTATTCTGCGGTGAACCAAGGCCATTGCCATCCCGCCATTATCGATACCTTACAAAAACAAGCTAGTAAACTCACATTAACTTCTCGTGCTTTTCATAATAATTTATTGGGCGAGTATGAAAAGTACATCACCGACTATTTTGGATACGATAAAGTACTTCCCATGAATACAGGTGTGGAAGGCGGAGAGACGGCAATAAAATTAGCGCGTCGTTGGGGATACAATGTAAAAGGCATTGCAGAAAATAAAGCAAAAATAATTTTTGCAGAAGGTAATTTTTGGGGCCGCACACTTGCGGCTATCTCTTCTTCAACTGATCCTAGTAGCTTTAAAGGTTTTGGCCCTTATATGCCGGGCTTTGGTATTGTACCTTATAACGATTTAGTGGCCTTAGAAGAATCTTTAAAAGATAAAGAAGTGGCAGCCTTTATGGTGGAACCTATTCAAGGCGAAGCGGGTGTTGTTATTCCAGACGATGGCTATTTAAAAGCGGTGCGTGATTTATGTAATAAGTACCATGTTTTATTTATTGCAGATGAAATTCAAACGGGATTAGCAAGAACTGGAAAGATGCTAGCATGTGATCATGAAAATGTTAAGCCCGATATTTTAATATTAGGAAAAGCATTGAGTGGTGGCACGCTTCCTATTTCTGCAGTGCTTGCTAGCAATGAAATAATGATGCAAATTTTACCAGGCGAACATGGTTCTACCTATGGTGGAAACCCTTTGGCTTGCGCAGTAGCTATAAAGTCATTAGAAGTTTTGAAAACGGAAAAGATGGCGGAGAATGCAGAAAAAATGGGTGAAAGATTAAGAGCAGGACTTGCGAATTTAAATTCTCCCTTTGTAACCACCATTCGTGGTAAAGGTTTATTAAATGCTATTGTAATTAAACATGAGAACCCTGATGCGAGTTGGGATTTATGTTTACACTTAAAAGATTTAGGCCTTTTAGCAAAACCAACACATGGAGATAAAATAAGATTTGCACCTCCATTAATTATAACAGAAAAACAAATTGATGAAGCCGTTGCAATTATTGGGGCTGGTTTGAAACTTTTATCTTAGGTAAAAAAGTCATCACTAATATGCCAGCAGAAATTATCATGCATGCATACAATGCCCACCTCTTTTGCGGACACTCTCCCATTAGACAGGTAGACATAATTAAATAATTTCTAAAGCTCCATGCTAAAAGAAGGGCTGCGAAAACCATATTGAATCTCTTTGCCCATATATAAGGCAAAGCAAAAAAGATTAATGTGATAACTGAAAAAAAGCTTAAAAATTTCCCAGCCTGACCATAATTACTTCCTGCTGCATCCCATCCAGTAATGGTCCAATTTCTGCTTTCAATAAATATTAGAGGCTGCGTAGTGCAGTAAATAAGTAATAAGCAAAGTAAAATTCCGATGGGTTGAGAATATTTCATATTAATTTATTAAAGATTCGATACAGATTCGATTATAAAAAGCAAAACCCGTACAAATTGTAAGGGTTTTACTTTTTTAGTGAGGTCGAGAGCGGATTCGAACCGCTGTGGGAGCTTTTGCAGAGCTCTGCCTAGCCACTCGGCCACCCGACCCTAATCTAGAACGCGAAAATAACGCAAAGAACTTAATTATAAAAGAATTTTACAGCTATTCCGATTTAAACGACATTTGTGACATAAAAGAAACAATATGCAGGCAATTGGCGCATCAGAACTCATTATTAACGACCGCGGGGCTATTTACCACTTAAATGTCCGTCCAGAAGAGATTGCGGATACCATTATTACTGTGGGTGACCCTGAAAGAGTTGCAGAAGTGAGTAAATACTTTGACCGTATTGAACATAAACTAGCGCATAGAGAATTTATCACCCATACAGGTTATATTGGTCAAAAAAGAATTTCAGTGTTAAGCACTGGTATTGGCCCTGACAATATTGATATTGCATTAAATGAAATTGATGCTTTGGTGAATATTGACTTTGCTACTAGAACCATTAATGATCAAAAAAAATCGGTTTCTATTATTCGTATGGGCACTTGTGGTTCTTTACAAGGAGAAGTAGGTGTGAATGAATTAGTAGCCGGTACGCATGGATTAGGTATTGATAATGTTTTACATTTTTATACTCAAGAAAATAATCAAGAAGAAAAAGCCATCTTAGATGCTTTTGAAAAACATACTTCCATTCATGCACATAAAATTCAACCTTATATTGCAACTGCAAGTGCAGGTTTACTAAAACATTTTAAAGAAGGATATAGTCATGGCATTACAGTTACTTGCCCAGGTTTTTATGGTCCTCAGGGACGCATCTTAAGACTTCCTTTAAAAATGCCCAACCTAGTAGATCAAATGACTAGCTTCAGATACGGACAACATAGAATTGCTAATTTTGAAATGGAAACCAGCGCTATTTATGGTTTATGTAATTTATTAGGACACCAATGCTTAAGTATTAATGTCATTATTGCCAACAGAGTGAAAAAAGAATATAGCAAGGATATGGGCAAGGCCGTCGATCATATGATACAAAAATCACTAGGCATTATCGCAGGCATTTAAAAGATAAAAAATGAATATCCCTTTTTCAAAATACCAAGGCACACAGAACGATTTTGTAATTATAGACAACCGCTCAGGTAAAATACATTTAAGCGAAGCGCAAATTGAATTTATATGCGATAG
>CALPSK010000104.1 GCA_943326215.1 Sediminibacterium ginsengisoli
CAAGCGGAAATTGAATTAGAACGTGCAAGTTTATCGGGCAATACGCGTGGTCCTTTATCAGAGAGTGATCAGGTTTTTGTAAAAGACGGAGAGAAATGCTGGTTCGTTAAACTTGAAGAAATTAGATTATTTGAAAGTGTAGGCAATTATGCCAAAGTATACTTTTCTACTAATAAGCCACTTATTTTAAAGTCTTTGAATGCCTTAGAGGAAAGGTTGGACGAGCATGTATTTTTCAGGGCCAATCGAAAGCATATTATTAACCTACACTGGATTGAAAAAATAGAGCCTTATTTTAATGGAGGCTTATTAGTGGAATTAAAGGGAGGAGAGAAGATTGAAATTAGCCGCAGACAAACGGTGAAGTTCAAAGAAATGATGAGTTTCTAATAATAAATAAGGGGAGACTGCTTAGTTCAAGCTATGAATAGCATCGGCCATCGCCTTAATTAAGCTAGGGTCCTTTTCTACTGCATTTCCAATCACAATAATGTCGGCACCCGCTTTGCAATTTTCAATAGCTTTCTCTGGCGTAGTAATACCACCACCAATAATTAAAGGAGCTTGTATATGTTTTGCCACTTCTTGTATCATGGCAGTAGGAATGGCTCTTTGAGCCCCACTACCTGCATCCATATATATTAATTGAAGACCTAACATTTCTCCAGCCATAGCTGTACATATAGCAATATCGTTCTTATTAGAAGGGATAGGGTTGGTATTAGATATATAAGAAACGGTAGTAGGAGAACCGCCATCAATAAGCATATAACCAACAGACATAATTTCTAATCCACTTTGTCTAATAAAAGGGGCACTTACCACATGGTGGCCAATTAATAATTCTGCATTACGACCAGAGATTAAAGACAAGTATAATAGAGCATCTGCCTTGGCAGTAATTTGATCGGGTGAGCCTGGAAAAAGAATAACTGGAATACTGCATTGTTTTTTTATAGCCGCAACGGTGGTATCTAATGTATCTGTAACTACCAAGCTACCTCCTACAAAGAAATAGTCCACTTTTGATTTAATAGCAATTTCGATGGTTTGGTTTAGGCTTTCATTATTAAGCTTGTCTGGGTCTATTAAAATAGCCAGTGCTTTTTTTGCATTCGCCTTACCTTCCTGTATTTTATGGTATATAATATGCTTCATTTCTTAGACCCCCGTAAGGTGCAGCTTTTTGTTGGATTGGTCAAAATTATCCAATTTAATTATATGTATTGCAAGCAATCTGTATTTATTACTAAAAAAACCTAAAAGGGGCAGGTTTTTTTTCTCAGAAACTAACATCCCTTGGGGATAAATCATGGAAATCAAGCCGGATAAGCTGTTTAATTTAATCCACATATCTTTTCCACAGCTGTTGATATTTCCATACCCGTAATCTCGCTGTAGAAAGATATTTTCGTATACCCATCAAGGTTTTTTGGAAAACCTAATGGGATAACCCACTCACATCCAAAATAGAATAAAGACTATGGCTACTCCAAAAACAAAAAAAGGCTTAGAGTTTTCTCGCCGATTTACTAAAGAGAATCTTTCTCCATTCGATCAATTTGAATACGACTACAGAGACAGCGTTATTAAAAATCCTAACGGAGAAAAAGTATTTGAAATGACCAATGTGGAGGTGCCGAAACAGTGGAGTCAAATTGCAACAGATATTCTTGCACAAAAATATTTTAGAAAAGCAGGTGTTCCACAACCAGATGGTTCATTAGGTCGTGAAACAACGGTGAAGCAAGTGGCACATCGTATGGCAAATTGTTGGAGAGTGTGGGGTGAGCGTTATGGTTATTTCGCAACAGAAAAAGATGCGCAAGTATTCTATGAGGAATTAGTATATAGTATATTAAATCAAGCCTGTGTGCCTAACTCACCACAATGGTTCAATACAGGATTGCATGAGAGTTATGGTATCACTGGCGGTGCACAAGGTCACTACTATGTAGATCCTACCGATAAAAAATTAAAAAGATCAACAAGTGCTTACGAGCGTCCTCAACCACATGCTTGTTTTATCTTAAGTGTAAGTGATGATTTAGTGAACGAAGGGGGTATCATGGATTTATGGACAAGAGAAGCAAGAATTTTTAAATATGGTTCTGGTGTAGGAACTAACTTCTCTCAAATTCGTGGAGCGAATGAAAAATTAAGTGGTGGTGGTTCATCAAGTGGTTTAATGAGTTTCTTAAAAATTGGTGACCGCGCTGCAGGTGCGATTAAAAGTGGAGGTACAACACGTCGTGCTGCTAAAATGGTTTGTTTAGATTTAGATCATCCAGAAATAATGGATTTTATAAACTGGAAAGTAAAAGAAGAAGATAAAGTAGCTGCTTTAATTGCGGCTGGTTATGATAATAGTTATGAAGGAGAAGCCTACGCAACAGTGTCTGGACAAAACTCAAACAATTCTGTACGTATTCCGAATAGCTTCTTTAAAGCATTGTCTGAAAATGGCAACTGGGAATTAAAGGCAAGAACAGATGGTCGTGTGATGCAATCTATCCCTGCGCGTGAAGTATGGGATCAAATTGCAAACGCTGCTTGGCGTTGTGCCGATCCTGGAACACAATATGACACTACTATTAACGAGTGGCATACTTGTCCAAAGGGTGGTCGTATCAATGCCTCTAACCCATGTTCTGAGTATATGTTCTTGGACAACACTGCTTGTAACCTAGCTTCTATCAACTTGCGTAAATTCTTCAATGAGTCTGACAATAGTTTTGATGTAACTGGTTTTGAATATACTACAAGATTATGGCAGACTGTATTAGAAGTATCTATTTTAATGGCGCAGTTCCCTTCTAAAGAAGTTGCACAATTATCTTATGACTACAGAACGACAGGTTTAGGTTTTGCCAACTTGGGTTCAATGTTAATGGTAAGTGGTATTGCTTACGATAGTGAGGAAGCACGTGGTATTGCAGGTTCCATCACAGCCATTATGACGGGTGTTGCTTATAAGACTTCTGCTGAGATGGCTTCCTTCTTAGGTGCCTTCGATAGATACGAAGAAAACAAAGAAGACATGTTACGTGTAATGCGTAATCACCGCGCTGCTGCTTATGATGCAGAAACTGCTTATGTAGGTATTGAAATTAAACCACAAGGAATTAAAGCTCAATATACTCCTGATTATTTATTGAAAGCTGCCACAAAGGCTTGGGATGATGCAGTTCAATTAGGAGAAAAATATGGTTATAGAAATGCGCAAACAACGGTAATTGCTCCAACAGGAACCATTGGTCTTGTAATGGATTGCGATACTACAGGAGTTGAACCAGATTTTGCATTGGTGAAATTTAAAAAATTATCAGGCGGCGGATACTTTAAAATTATCAACCAATCGGTACCTCAATCATTAAAGAACTTGGGTTATTCTCAAGCAGAAAATGATGCCATTGTAAACTTCGCTGTAGGACATGCAAGTTTCGTAGGGGCGCCACATATTAATAATGAGTCTTTATTAGCAAAAGGATTTACAGCAGAAGAAATTGCAAAATTAAATGGTGCTGCTAAGTCTGCATTTGAAATTGGATTTATTTTCAACCGCTTTACTTTAGGTGACGCTTGTTTAACAAGATTAGGTTTCAAAGAAGACGTATTTGCAGACTGGAATTTTAGTTTATTAGAAGCTTTAGGATTTACAGAAGATCAAATTGACGAAGCCAACGATTATGTTTGCGGTACCATGACAGTAGAAGGTGCACCAGCATTGAAAGACGAGCATTTGTCAATTTTTGATTGTGCGAATAAAAATGGTAAAAAAGGAGTAAGATATATTCATGCACATGGACATATTAGAATGATGGCTGCTTGTCAACCATTCTTATCTGGTGCGATTTCTAAAACTATCAACCTTCCGAACGAAGCCACTGTAGAAGAAATTGCGGATTCTTATTTAATGAGTTGGTCACTTGGTTTAAAAGCAAATGCTATTTACCGTGATGGTTCTAAATTAAGCCAACCATTAAGTACTAAGTCTGATAAGAAGAAAAAAACCGATGCAACTGCAGAAGAGGAAGTAAGTGTAGATGGCGGTTCTCAATTAGTAGACTTAAGTAAATTGAATGTAGATGAGTTATTAGAAGAAGTTCAAAAAAGAATGGCTGCTTCTACCGACACTAAATTCAAGCGTCAATTATCTCGTATTGTAGAGCGCAAATCTTTACCAGCGAAGCGTCGTGGCTTTACACAGAAAGCTAGAATTGGCGGCCAAGTATTATTCTTAAGAACAGGTGAATACAACGATAACACTTTAGGTGAAATATTTATTGACTTAGCAAAAGAAGGTTCAACCCTTCGTAGTTTAATGAACTGCTTTGCTATCTCTATTTCTGTTGGCTTACAATATGGTGTGCCTTTAGAAGAGTTTGTAGAGAAGTTTGTATTTACTAAGTTCGAGCCTTCTGGAATGGTAGATCATCCAAATATCAAAACCACTACTTCTATCGTAGACTTTATATTCCGCTCTTTAGCTTATGAATATTTAGGCAGAACCGATTTAGTACATGTATTAGATAAGCCTACAGTAGAGAACTTAGGTGAGGAAGGAGATATTACACTAGTAGGAAAGCCTGAGCTAAGTAGCATACGCGTTACAGCACCAGTGGCCGCTCCAGTAGCTAAAGCAGCTGTCGCAGTAGAAGCCAATGGTTCAATGGACAATGTAACAGCAGCAGCTAAGAGCATGCAAAGCGATGC
>CALPSK010000105.1 GCA_943326215.1 Sediminibacterium ginsengisoli
GAATAAATTTTAATAATAAACTTTCGAATGCAATATTATAGTTTAGGAAAAAATTCCCCGAATGTAGATTTTAGAACGGCTGCCATTACAGGGCAGGCGCCTGATAAGGGATTATACTTTCCTAGCACTATACCTAAATTTACTGCAGCACAAATTGAAAGGTTTAAAACATTAGATAAAGCCAGTCTTGCATTTGAGGTGATGAAACCCTATGTGGGCGGTACTATTGATGATGCATCCTTAAAAGAAATTTGTGCCGAGACTATTAATTTCGATTTTCCTTTAGTACCTATTACTGAAAATATATTATCACTTGAATTATTTCATGGCCCTACTTTAGCATTTAAAGATGTAGGCGCAAGATTTATGTCTAGGTGTTTGGGTTATTTTTCTAAAGAGAAAAAAGCGAATGATAGAAATTCGAATCTAACAAAATCTTCAGATGATAACGCAACGAATAAACCTACTACTGTACTAGTAGCTACTAGTGGAGACACAGGTGGCGCAGTAGCCAATGGGTTCTTAGGCGTAGAAGGAGTGAATGTAATTATATTATACCCTAAGGGCAAAGTAAGTCCTATACAAGAATTACAATTAACGACTTGCGGGCAAAATATAACAGCATTAGAAGTAGAAGGAAGCTTTGACGATTGCCAAGCTATAGTGAAAGAAGCCTTTATGGATTTTGATTTAAACGAGCAGTATAATTTAACATCGGCTAATTCAATAAATGTAGCGCGTTGGTTACCACAACAATTATATTATTTTTTCGCATGGCAACAATGGGTAGCGAAATACCAAGACGCTCAAGGGAATTACCCCGCTATGGATATTGTAGTACCTAGTGGCAACTTTGGTAATATTTGTGCTGGCATGATGGCAAAGGCAAGTGGTTTACCCTTGGGGCATTTTATAGCAGCATGTAATGCTAATGATGTAGTTACAAGGTATTTAGCTAGCGAAAATTATGAAATACATAAAGCAGTAGCCACAGTATCTAATGCAATGGATGTAGGTAATCCAAGTAATTTTGTACGCATACTTGAAATACTAGAAAATAATTTCCCAGTCTTAACCAAGGCCTTGTCTAGTTATAGTATTGATGATACTAAAACTAAGACCACTATTGCTAGTGTATACAAAAACAATAATTACACCTTAGACCCTCATGGGGCAGTCGCCTTTGCAGCAGCAGAGATTTTCTTAGCCAATTTAGAGAAAGCAAATACAAGTTTAAATGCGCAATACAACACTAATAGTTACAGCGCTATAATATTAGAAACTGCGCATCCAGTAAAGTTTCCAGATGTAGTAGAGGAAGCCATTGGGCAAACTATTGCTATACCCGATTCGGTTAAATTTTTATTAGATAAGAAAAAGATTTCTATTCCTTTAGCTGCTAATTATACAGCCTTTAAAAATTGGATGATGGCTGATTAATTATTTCTTGATTACTAATTTATCAGTTGTTCTTCTTACTTTTTTAGCATTCACTAAATAATCGTTGGCAGCATCACGAAAACCTAAGGTTAAAGCTACAGTGCTATGTAAGCCCAATGCTTTTAATCCTAATATTTCATCTACTGCATCAGGTGCAAAACCTTCCATAGGCGTAGCATCTATTTCTTCAGCAGCAGCAGCTACTAAACTAAAACCTAAAGCAAGATAAGCCTGCTTATCTGCCCATACTCTTGCTTGCTCTGGCGTCTTGTTTTTGAATGAACCACTAATGGCAGCAGAAAAATCTTTTAAAGTATCTACTGCTACACCTCTTTGGTCAGCAATTTCTTGCATGTATTCAGCAATTTCTTTTTCAGATATAGTATTCCAAGCTGCAAAAACAATAACAACCGACCCGTCTACCACTTGTGATTGATTGTAAAATGCTGGTTGTAATTTTTTTCTTGTCTCTTCATCTTCTACTACAATAATAGAATAAGGCGTTAAACCAAAACCACTAGGTGCTAAGCGCGTTGCTTCAATAATAGTTTCTAATTTTTCAGCAGGAATTTTAGTTCCATTCATTTTTTTAACAGCATAGCGCCATTGTAATGCCTCTAATAATTTCATCGTATTTGTATATTTCGTTGTTTAAACATCAAAATTAGGCATTTCTGACCTAATTTCAAATTAATTCTTTGTGAATCAATCTATTATATAAACAGCATTTCTGCTAAAAGGTTCAAAATCATTGGGTTAATACGTATAAATATTGCAAATTACATATTAATTAAGCCTGTTAACTATGAAACTCAATCTACCTTTTATTAAACATTGCCTTCAGCAATTTCTTTTAATTCTATTTTGTAGTTTTTCATTAGCTGCGCATGCGCAAGAAAATACAAAATCAAAGGCCCCTAATTTAATTATTATTACCACCGATGGCTTAAGATGGCAGGAAGTTTTTAATGGAATGGATTTTAGTATTGCCAATAAATCAAAATTTAATCATGGCGATAGTGCTTATCTCTATAAAAAATATGGAGCCAGTATCGTTAGTGAAAGACAAAAATTATTAATGCCATTTTTTTGGAATACAATAACTAGCCAAGGACAATTATTTGGAAATAGAAATAAAGAAAATAAAGTAGATGTTGCCAACCCGCACTGGTTCTCGTATCCAGGTTATAATGAAATATTTACAGGCTATCCCGATTCGGCCATTAATTCAAATGATTATGCTCCTAATCCGCATTCTAATCTAATGGCATTTTTAAATAAGCAAAAAGCATATCAAGGAAAAGTAATTGCCTTCGGTGCATGGGATGCTTATAATAGAATTTTAAATGAAACTGTTTCAGGCTTTCCTGTTATTAATGGTTTTGAATCGGTGCAAAGTATTTTAAAAGATTCAACCACTGCTATTTTAGCAAGCTTATTAAAAGATAGCTATAAGCCTTTTAAAGAAGTGGAATCCTTGGATGTATTTACGCATTATCAAGCCATGTATTATTTAAAAACTAAACAGCCCAAGGTGATGTATATTAGTTATGGTGAAACCGATGAGTGGGCACATCATGCTAATTATAGTAATTATTTAGATGCAGCACATCAGGTAGATGCCTGGATAGGAGATATATGGAATTGGGCGCAATCAACCCCTGGGTATAAAAACAATACTTATATATTAGTCACCACCGATCATGGTCGTGGATTTGGCGACGCTTGGACAGACCATGGTGCCGAGGTTAAAGGTGCTTCAAGTATTTGGTTTGCTTTATTGGGGCCTAATGTAAAAAATAACCCCTTGCTTGCCATTGGTAAATTAGGAGAGCAGGATACTGCGAATCAATTGTTTCAGAAGCAATTAGCTGCTACCATTACAAAGTTAATAGGCTATCCTTTTGTAGCCGAACACCCAGTTGGTGCAGCCATTTACTAGCTTTTGAAGTCTAAATAAGTTGGCTTACCTTTAAGGTAATAAAAAGGGCGAACCTAATACAATAATGCTTTATCAAAAAACCATAAGACAAATTTTAGCGGTAGTAATGCTACTGGTCTTTACGTTTAGCATTACCTCACAAAAGACCATACATGATTTAGTTGCTAAACATAGCGATAAGGTTAAATGTGATGTACATAAGAATTTACCTATTGAGCAAGTTGAAAACTCTAGCATACATTGTTCGCACGATAATTTAGTAGCTACTTCTCCCTTTGTTGAATTTAATTTCAATATTGAATTAGCGCAACCGGTTCAAAATATTATTACAAACACGCATCTAGTTTGTTTTTACTTTTCTAATAAGAATTATTCTTTAGACTCTAGAGGTCCCCCTGCTATTATTTGTTAGAAAAGTAATTGACTTATTTTTAAGTTGATTACTTATGCATCAAACTATTTTAGAATAGTAGATGTAAATTTTCTTTGAATAACAAATAATCATCATCATGAAAAGATATTTATATACTGTACTCTTAATGAGTATAGGATTGGTTTTTACAAGTGCCGCAATGGCGCAACAATTTACTTTAACAGGAAAAGTATTTGATAAAGCAACAGGTAAAATTTTACCGGGTGCCAGTGTATATCTTCCAGAAATAAAAAAAGGAGCCATCGCCAATAAAGAGGGCGTCTTCATTATCAATATAGAACAAGGATCGCATGTATTGGAAATTAGTTATGTGGGCTATGCGACAGATGTAGAAAATATTAAGCTACAAAAAAATACGGCGCAAGATTTTTATTTAAATAGTTCGGTCTTAGAAGGGGGCAATGTTATTGTCACTAGTTTTTTAAGAGCTACTTCTACAAGAAGAACTCCCACACCGGTGACTATTATCAAAAAAGAAGAACTATTTCGTGGTGTATCCACTAATTTAATAGACGCCTTATCTAAAGTGCCAGGGGTTTCACAAATTTCAACTGGTCCCGCCATCTCAAAACCAGTCATTCGTGGTCTAGGATATAACCGTGTGGTGGTCATGAACGACGGCATCAGACAAGAGGGACAACAATGGGGAGATGAACATGGTATTGAGATTGACGAGTATAATGTGAGTCGCACAGAAGTATTGAAAGTGCCTGCATCATTGATTTATGGATCGGATGCATTAGCAGGGGTCATTAATATTATCTCTAATGTACCGGTGAGTGAAGGGGTGATGAAAGGAAATGTATTTTCTAACTATCAATCTAATAATCGTTTGATGGGTAGCCACTTCGACCTTGCAGGTAATAA
>CALPSK010000106.1 GCA_943326215.1 Sediminibacterium ginsengisoli
CCTTTGTCTAATTGATCAACTATATTTTTACATTGCTCCTGAATAAACTGAAAAGCATAACCTGTGCTTGCTTTAATGGCAGCCCCCAAGGCACCAATAGTATAAATAGGTGCTTGCGTGGAAGCCAATTCAATTTGTGTCATAGGAATAGCGCCGATTTCATCGTGTGTAATTGTATAAGTAGCACCAGGGAAGGCTTTCGCTAAATAAGTGTCTAACACTTTATCATATTCTGCTATACTCAATACATTTTCAGAAAATATAGTATACTCTACCAAGGCCTCTTTATCATTTAAAGGCAATTGATACATAAAGGCAGTGGCCCCTTGTTGAGGCACATTAAAATCCATCAACTTCGCTATAGCTTTATTAAATACAGGTGTATCAAACTGCACTACCCTTCCTTTAAAATGTTGCCATAAAAAAGGGGCTTGCTTATTTGAAGGAGTACTTGACTGTAATGAATTAGAATAAGCAGCCGCGGTAGCTAATTGATTCATTTGAAAAGGAAGCAAGCTAGAAAAAATATAGTCCCCGATTGCAGCACCACCCTCCCAACTAACTTTAGCGCTCTTATTTGCGTTTACTTTAGTCGAATTAACTTTACTAGACGCAGTTGATGATGCACTTGATATATCTAAAACTGAAATATTAAGAATAATGGCTTCCTGAAAATGTATATTAGTTTTGGATTTTGCTTTGCTTAGTACTGCATTGTAAAAATCAATACCCTGAATCATCTTATAAGAAAAGGGTGCGGTAGGAAGCTCTTTATCAAAACCTTGAGCATGAATAGAAATAGTATCCCAACTATTTTTGACTAAATTTTCAAAAGAGGAAATATTTTTTTCCCAAAAACACCAGGTACGGTCATTGGTTTTTTGAAAAGACTTATCAATGACTAAAATGGATTTGGAAGCTAAACTAGGTGCTTCCATTAAATAGTGTAATAAAGATAAACCAGCCCCACCAGCTCCTGCTATAATATAGTCGTAGCTTGCTAAATTTGTATTAGATATGATAGCATTACTCATTGCTTTGTAAGGCTTCGTCTCGACGCACTTTATCCCAATATTTTTTGGCTACGATTAACATGCCAAAACTTTCGCTGTCTTCTTTATGTAAATGCTTATGATGCATTTTATGTGCCCAACGAATGGCTTTGATGTAACGGTTATTAGATTTAGTAAACCACTTAATTCTTTGGTGTATAATAACTTCATGCACTATAAAATAAGCAAAGCCATACATAGCAACACCCGTTCCTATACCTGCTATCCATAAAGGACCAACGAAATTACCATAAAATATACAGGCCATGCTCGGAATGGCAAATATTAAAAAGAAGGCATCGTTCTTTTCAAAAAAATGTCCAGTGGGTTGGTGATGGTCTTCGTGCAAATACCATAAAAAACCATGCATCACATATCGGTGGGTTAACCAAGTAACGCCTTCCATTATGCAAAAAGTAATCAAAGTGACTAATATAAAAACCATAAATTCTATTTTATTAAATGATATAACAAATTTACTATAACAAATTCAACTGACTGCGAAGTGTAGCCTTGGCTACAATAAATAATTTTCCTGGTGTGGGTATTCTAATTCTTGCTTTTAAAATAGCCTCATGATTGGTTTTCTTTATTTTTTTAAATAAAGAATAATAATATTTGAAAGCTACATATACTCCAAACCTAGCTTTTAAAGGGAGCATTTTAATGCCTCTTAAAGCTTCTTCGAAGTCGGCTTGAATGTCGGCCTCAATAAGTTCTTTATCTGTTTGTGTAAACTTAGAAAAATCACAGTTAGGAAAATACATTCTATCTAAGCCTTCAAAGTCGGCCTTAATATCACGCAAGAAATTAACTTTCTGAAAAGCAGCACCTAAATGTTTAGCAGCTGGTTTTAATTTTTCAAATTCCGCTTTATTACCTTCACAGAAAATATGTAAACACATTAAACCTACTACTTCAGCACTTCCATAAATATAAGTTTGATAAGTAGCTAAATCATATTCTTGCTTATTTAGATCCATTTCCATACTTACTAAAAAGGCTTCTAATAAGGCGGTGTCAATTTTATATTTAGAAAAAGTTAATTGAAAACGGTGTAAAATGGGATTTAAACTAATACCTTGCTCAATGGCTAGGTAAGTATCCTTTTTAAACTGCGCTAGTAAGGTAGCTTTGTCGAAACCATGAAAAGTATCTACAATTTCATCGGCAAATCTTACAAAACCATAAATATCATAAATAGGCTGACGCAGGTCGGCATGAAGTAACTTAATAGCAGATGAAAAACTAGAGCTATATAATAGCGTAGTGGTTTTACTGCTTAAGCCAGTGACTTCGTTATATAGTTTTAAATCAGACATTGCTAGGGTGTAAATTTATATAATTTTTGTCAATCAGCTCCGCTACCACTTCCCCACTAATTAAACTAGGCGGCACCCCAGGCCCAGGCACGGTTAATTGGCCTGTATAATATAAGTTATTTACCTTTTTGCTTTTACAAGAAGGCTTTAAAATAGCTGTTTGTAATAGCGTATTGGCAAGGCCATAGGCATTCCCCTTAAAGGAATGATAATCGTTTTTAAAATCGGATACAGCAAAAGTCCTTTTATAGACAATGCTATCTGCAATAGACTGACCCCATCTTTGCTCTAAACGAGCGATCAGTTCCTGAAAATATTTTTCTCTAACTTCTTCTGTATCCCCTTCAAGACCTGCAGCTACTGGAATTAATAAAAATAAATTTTCACTGCCTACTGGTGCCACTGTAGGATCGGTAACAGAGGGTACTGATGCATAAAACAAAGGCTTGGTGGGCCAACTTGGTTCGGTATAAATTTCTTTACCATGAATGGCGAAGTCGGTATCGAAAAATAAAGAGTGATGCGTGACACCCGTTAATTTTTTATTCAAGCCTACATAGTATAATAATGAACTAGGTGCCATGGTGCGGGTATCCCAATAACTAGCAGTATAAGATTGATATTTACTTGTTAATAGTTTTGTTTCAATATGATGATAATCGCCAGCACCTATAACTACATCAAATGCATAATGTTTTTGTTCGCCCGTAACATTTGATTTAGTATAGCAAGACTGGGCCACTCCATTGAGTACTTCAATTTGTAAAGCTTCTTCAGAAAATTGAAATTGAACGCCTTGTGCTACAGCGGTATCATACATAGCTTGCACAATACTATACATACCGAATTCTGGATACCAGGTACCCCCTTTAATATCGGCATAATTCATTAAACTATATAAGGCCGGCGTATTTTGCGGAAGGGCTCCTAAAAATAAAACCGGAAACTCCATTAAGGTTTGTATATAAGGATGTTTGAAAAAACGAGCTACATGTTTTTTCATAGATTGAAATACATCTAATTTAAAAACACCCTTGAGTAAATCAATGTCTATAAATTCTTTTAAAGAAATACCTGGCTGATGTACTAATTTACCCACACCTATATCATACTTGTATTTGGCTTCCTCCATAAATTGATCCAAAGCCTTAGCAGCACCGGGTTCTACGCTTTCTAATAAAGCGGCTAATTCAGTATAATTCGCAGGCATATCCCAATGCATTTCATCGAAATAAACACGGTAAGAGGGGTCTAATCTTTTTAATTTGTAAAAATCGGAAACCTTTTTTCCAAAGGCTGCAAAATACCTTTCAAATACATCAGGCATCCAATACCAACTTGGACCCATATCAAATGTAAAACCTTCGGCTTCAAATTTTCTGGCGCGACCTCCAGGTAAATTATGTTTTTCAATAACAGTTACTGACCATCCTTTCTTTGCTAAAAAAGTAGCTACTGACATGCCAGCGAAACCAGCACCAATCACTAATGCTTTTTTAGAAGAGGCCATATTTTAATATCGTTGTATTTTCTGTTTTAATATTTTTCTAGCAAAGTGAATTCGACTCTTAATAGTGCCTAATGGCTCATTTAATTCTTCTGCAATTTCATTATACTTATACCCTTCGAAATATAAATTAAAGGGGGTTCTAAATAATTCAGGTAAGTCGTAAATAAGCTGCTTTACTTCTCTCAAATTTAAGTTAGTCACTCCATCATTCAAAACCTTTGTTCTAGTTTGATCAATTAAAAAATCGTTGGGAGAATTGTCCAAAACCACCGATTGTTTTGCTTTTTTACGGTAATCATTAATAAAAATATTACGCATAATAGTATACAACCAAGCCTTGATATTGGTACCTACATTATACTTGTCTTTATTGGACAAGGCTCTGTACAAGGTTTCTTGAAATAAGTCCTTAGCCGTTTCATGATCCTTGGTCAAATTAATGGCAAAAGGCTTTAGAAAATCGGCATTTTCAGTGAGTAGTAAGGAGAATTCTGCTGTTGACATATAATTCTGTTTAACTTTAAGAAATTAAAGCTAAACAAAATAATGAGTTCAAAAGCTATTTTTGTTTAATATTTTTAAAAAAGAATTAAACATTTCGGATTTGGTAAGCACAAAAAACACCAATTTCAGACCAAAATAATAATAAATGGATGAATATCAATATTTTATGAAAAGTCAAGGTTTTGAGTTAGTAGGAGTAAGGCTTCTAAAATAGCTAGCTAGATAGTATTCAAAAACTGAATGGTTTCTGCTAAACTACGTTTAACAGAGATATTGGAAGCTATTTGGCCTTTA